>CAZTQR010000016.1:0-53340 GCA_964615795.1 uncultured Ignavibacteriaceae bacterium | reverse complement strand
CATCTTGTCCCTCATCTTGTTCATTATTCCGGTATTGTGATGCTGTTCCTGCTTACTGGTTGCCATTTATTAAGATTGCTCCTTTTATTGGTATGTTTTGATTTTTTTGTTGTTTTGAACTTTTAAGCTAAAGCATTTGGCCTCGAAAATCAATGAATTTACTCAACTTTGGTACTGAGCGCTTAACTTATAATGCTCTCTACAAAGGAATACGGATCCTCCTGTTTCGAGATCATCTTGTCTAAGCGGCTTTCAAGCATCTGCTTTCGTGACTTGTCCCAGAAATTCACTCTGAGCCTGTTGTTTACAAGATCTATTACCTTATTTTCCAAATGCCTCTTCCTGCGGATCTGAAGATACCCGGAGGCTTCGAGATGTTCCCTGTGCTTCATTATCTCCTGAAAAAGTTCTTCGGTTCCTTCATTCCTGCTTCCTACGGTCTTAAGAACATTAATGATCCAGCCGTCTTCAGAGGGGGGCTTAAGGTGGATGATGTTTTTGATGGTTGCGGCAACTGCGTCCGCCCCTTCCCTTTCCGACTTATTGAGCACGAATATGTCTGCAATTTCCATAAGCCCGGCTTTCATAGCCTGCACGGCATCTCCGGATTCCGGAACAAGAACCACTATCACCGTGTCAGCAGTTTGCGCAATGTCAAGTTCAGACTGTCCTACTCCAACCGTTTCAATGATAACGAAATCCATACCGGATGCATCAAGAACATCGCAGGCTTCAACTACATTTTTACACAAGCCGCCAAGACTGCCTCTTGTTGCCATTGACCTTATGAACACATTCTCAAGAAGCCCGGACTCCTGCATCCGTATCCTGTCTCCAAGCAAAGCACCTCCAGTGAAAGGGCTTGTGGGATCAACTGCTATCACTCCTACCTTCTTACCTTTTCCGGTGATAACCTTTATGAGATTATTTGTCAGTGTAGACTTGCCTGCACCCGGAGGGCCAGTAATGCCGATCCTGTGAGCCTTACCGGTATGGCTGAACAACTTCTGAAGAATAATCTCACTGTCGGAAGTTTCATTCTCAACCCTGCTGAGTGCTTTTGCCATCATTCTCTTGTCTGCGGAGAGCACTCCGTTTACAAGCAATTCTGTATCGTTCAAAATTTATCCGTTAGTCTTTTCGTTTGACCCGCTCACTGCCTTCTGCCAGTTCCATGAGGTGAGCATCATATTGGCAAGATCACGCTCTGCTTTCCAGCCAAGCTGTTCATTTGCCTTTTTCGTGTCGGAGTAGATGCTGACAACATCACCGGCCCTTCTTGGCCCTATCCGGTAATTGAGCTTGAGTCCGGTAACATCTTCAAAAGTCTTTATCACTTCCATGACAGAGTTCCCTCTCCCCGTGCCGAGATTGAAGACCTCAAACTTTTCCGAATTCTCTCCACCGCTTAGTCTTTCAAGAGCCCGAAGGTGCGCTGTCGCAAGGTCAACCACATGAATATAATCGCGGATGTTTGTTCCGTCGGGTGTGTCATAGTCATCTCCGTTAACGGTCAGTATTTCTCTTTCTCCGATTGCGGTTTGGGTAATGTAAGGGACAAGGTTGTTCGGAACTCCAAGCGGCAGTTCGCCTATGAGAGATGAATCATGCGCCCCTGTCGGATTGAAGTATCGAAGAATTATGGAGTTGAAACCGCGTGATGCGGCCAGATCTTCGAGCATTCTTTCTCCAGCCTGCTTTGTATAACCGTACGGAGATTCTGCTCTCTTTACAGGGCTTTGCTCATCAACCGGAAGTTTGTCCGCTTCACCGTAAACCGTACAAGAACTCGAATACACCATGCTGTTTATTCCGAATTCATTCATCACTTTGAGCAATGTGATCATCCCGGTTATGTTGTTGTCATAGTAAAGTAGCGGCTTCTCTACCGACTCGCCGACTGCCTTGAATGCCGCGAAATGAATTACCGAATCTATCTTTCCATGATCTGAAAAAGCGGCTCTGAGCGCAACTTCATCCCTGAGGTCTGCTTTGACAAATACAGGCCTGACTCCGGCGATCTGCTCGATCCTGTCAACTACAAACTCTTTTGAGTTTGAAAGATTATCAACTATCACAACGTCATGCCCTGATCCAAGAAGTTCAACAACCGTATGTGAGCCGATGTAGCCTGTACCGCCTGTTACAAGTATGTTCATTATGCATTCTCCTTTGCCATTAATCTCCAGCCAATATCTTTTCTGAAATACATTGATTCAAACCCGATCCGCGATAGCGCTTCGTATGCCTTCCTTGCGGCATCATCAACAGAATGCTCTGAAAGTCCTACAACAGAAAGCACCCTTCCTCCGGATGTCTTCAATTCACTGCCTTCCGTTTTTGTGCCTGAATGAAAGACAAGCGCAATTTCCTCAGCTTCATCCAATCCATGAATTTCCGCTCCTTTTCTGAAATCGCCCGGATATCCTCCTGAAGCAGCCACAACACAGCATGAATACAATCCATTTGTTTCAATTGTATATTGCCTTAGCTTGCCTGAGGCTGAAGCGATGAGCAATTCGAGAAAGTCTGAACTGATGAGGGGAAGTACGGACTGCGTTTCCGGATCGCCGAACCTGCAATTGAACTCCACTACAAAAGGTTCGCCATTGCAGATCATAAGCCCGCAGTAAAGGCATCCCGAGAATTTTCTTCCTTCATCTCTCATTGCCTTCAGAACCGGCTCAATGATCCTTTCGCAGATCTTTTTTTCCAGATCAACCGACATGAACTTTTTTACCGGCGCCACAGCTCCCATCCCACCGGTGTTCTTCCCCGTTTCACCTTCTCCGGCGCGTTTGTGATCCTGAGAGAAAGGCAGAAGCACAAAACTATCTCCGTCTGTTATGCAAAACACAGATACCTCTTCACCTTCGAGATATTCTTCTATTATGAATTTGTCTGAGGCCTTGCCGAAAGAATCTTCCGAGACCATCTCATGAAGTGCAGACTCAGCTTCAGTCATTGTCTCTGCAATGATCACTCCCTTACCCGAAGCCAGTCCGTCGGCCTTAAAGACGAGAGGCAACCCGGAATTTCCAATGAATGCCTTCGCATCCTCTTCGTCCAGTCTGCCGAAACGGCTGAACCGTGCGGTGGGAATACCGTGCTTCTTCATCAGCTCCTTGGCAAAGATCTTGCTCGATTCAATTTCAGCCGCATTTCTGTCCGGTCCAAAGACAAGCATGCCCAATGATCTGAGCTTATCTGCAAGACCAAGTGCAAGCGGTACCTCAGGACCGATCACGACAAGCTCAATGCCGGCTTCCACAGCAAGAGCGCAGATCGCATCAGTATCATCCGCCATTATCTCAATGCATTTTCCGAATTTTGCCATTCCCGGATTTCCGGGCGCGCAGAAGAGTTCGGATTCAGAATCTGAGAATGATTTTGAGGTTGATATTTTCCATGCAAGAGCGTTCTCCCTGCCTCCGCTCCCGATAAGCAATATCTTCATTTTGAAAATGCGGGATCGTTACTCAATATCAACAAGCAGGTTAAGCTCCTTTGCAAGTTCGTAGGTGAGGTCTTTGCGGTCATACTGCTGGATCATTTCCTCATTCGGCACAGGCAGGCGCCCTTCTTTGTACATCCGGTAATAGTCATGAAATATCTCCATGAGCTCAGCAGGATCTTCACCGGCAAATGTAACGGCATCATATTTCTCAAGCATCTTCTTTGTAACACCTTCCGGAACGCAGGCTATGATGTTCTTCCTGCTTCCGATATATTCGCCGACTTTTCCGGGCATTGCGGCATCATCATTTTCACCCCTGCTGATCATGAAGAAAAGGACATCTGATGCAATAAGATATTTTACACATGTCAGATGATCAACGTAGCCTGTAACATTCACAAATCCGTCTATTCCGAGGTTCTTAGTCATTGAAGTGAAATCCTTCGAAGCAACTCCGACAATGCAGAACTCAACTTCTCTTTTCAGCTCAGGATACTTTATGAAGAATTTGCTGATCGCTTCGAGATAGAACTTCGGATTTCTTGTATAGAAACTTCCGGAGTAAGTTATCCTCATCTTTGGCTTTGGCGGAAGCTCACCGCTCTTTGCATTTCTGAAGTCTTCAGAATCGAATCCGTGCGGAAGTATCTTCACTTCGTTATAGTCAATATTCTGATAACGCGATATAATCAGTTCCTTGACCCGCCGGTTAGTTGTGAAGATCTTGTTTGCATCTTTCAGCACACCTTTCTCAAGCCTCATGTTTGACATCTTGTGAAAGGGTGTGGGGTAATAGTTAAGCACAGGGCTGTCAACCCACGCATCCCTGTAATCAATTACGAGCGGGACCTTATACTTTGCCTTTATCTCCTGGCCAATGAGAAAGTCAGTATAGGGAGGCGCCGTTGCGTACACCACATTGAACCCGCCGTACTTTTCCCATATCTCATCAGCCTTCTTCAATGCCTTCTTCTTCCAGAACTTCTTGTTATCCGGAATAAGGAAGAACTGCGCGCCCTTGCTGAGCAATTTTCTGAACCTCTCGTTCGGAACAGTTACCGTGATCTTGGACGCATCGTTTATCGGCTCGCCGGTCCTTTCGATCTTTATGCCTGACCTGACCGCCTCATCCAGCAGATACGAATCCACGGCGTAGTATTTTTTAGGACTGTCGGTAAGCACGACCGGCTCCCAGCCAAAATCGCGAAGGTATTTGGCAAACTTCAATGTACGCTGAACGCCGCCCATTCCCATAGGAGGAAAGTAATACGAAACTATCAGTACTTTATTCAATGGAATTTCCGGGGATTTGTTTGCCGTACTTTGTTTTCAACTTGATCAGATGGTTATAAGGTCTTTGGGTGATGTATTCAGTATCTCACATCCTTCCTTAGTAACTATCACATCATCCTCGATCCTCACTCCGCCAAGCCCTTCAACATAAATACCGGGCTCAATTGTGATAATGTTATTCTCTTCCAGAACATAATCCGCCCTTTCATTCAGGGCAGGCTTTTCGTGAATGTCATAGCCAAGCCCGTGGCCGAGGCCGTGCCCGAAGTTGCCGCCGTAACCCTTTTCCCTTATGAAATCACGTGCAACTGAGTCAACTTCCCTGGCATTGATTCCGGCTTTCACGCTTGCAAGCGCCCTCTGCTGTGCTTCCTTAACGATGTCATAGATCTTTTTGCATTCTTCACTCACCGGACCGACAGCAATCGTCCGCGTCATGTCAGATTTCATCCCCTGAACTGTGCATCCGAAGTCGAGCTTGAGAAGTTCGCCTTTATTTATGACTCTGTCAGTCGGCCTTGCATGGGGAAACGCGCTTCTCTCGCCTGCCGCTACGATCGCATCAAACGAATCCCCGTCTGCGCCGTGCATTTTGTGAAGAAACGAGATGTGAGCCGCAACCTGCCTCTCTGTCATGCCGGGCTTTATAATTTCAAGAAGCTCTGCAAAGACCTTGTCGGTGATTGCCACAGCTTTCTTCGTCAGTTCTATTTCCTGCTGATTCTTCTTTACAGTAATGCTTTCCACAAAATTCTCAAAAGGAACGAACCCTGTTTCCGAAAAAGACTTTTTCAGGCTCTCTGCTTCCGCATAGGTCATGAAGTCGGCTTCAAATCCAATTTTCTTCAGCTGATTATCGGGGATAAGGTCATTGAGAAAGTTGAGGGAGTTCTGAGTGTATATGATGACCTTGTAGGATGGGTCCACCTCAGCGGCAGACTGCGTCTTATATCGGAAATCACTGATAAAATACCTTGAATTGCGTGTGAAAAGAACTACGCCTGCGCTTCCGGAGAATCCGCAAAGGTATCTTATGTTTGGCAGTTTCTTTATCAGGAATGCATCAATTCCCGCAACTTCAATCTTCCTCTCAAGTTCGCCTGCACGGTCCATTTTCAAGTCCTGTCTGTATGATTAATCGGCAAATTACTCAAATCAGCCAGGATATTCAATTCATTGGATCAGTTGATTGATGTGGCGGGACTGCGTCAATTACATCAGTTGAATTACTGAATGAGTACAGCTAATTTGCCGAATGAAAATTCTGCTCAATTATCTGAAGGACTATAAAGGCATCATTGCGGCATCCCTGGCGCTTGCGGCCGTAAATCAGGTGTTCTCTCTACTTGACCCTGCGATCTTCAGACATGTTATTGATGATTACGCAACCAAGTTCACCGAGTATTCAACGGGAGAGTTCTTCCGCGGTGTGGGCTTCCTGCTTTCACTGTCTGTCGGAGCGGCGCTGATCTCGCGCATTGCAAAGAACTTCCAGGATTATTATATCAATGTTGTTACGCAGAAACTCGGAGCGAAGATCTACTCCGACGGCATAAGCCACTCGCTCAAACTTCCCTATTCTGTTTTTGAAGACCAGAGAAGCGGCCAGACACTGGGAATTCTGCAAAAGGTAAGAGCAGATTCGGAACGCCTCATCTCGGCATCCATTAATATCCTGTTCACTTCTATCGTCGGCATAATCTTTGTCGGCATCTATGCATTCTCAGTTCACTGGATAATCGCACCTGTATATCTTATGGCGATTCCTCTTATCGGATGGCTGAGTTCATCATTCGGAAGGAAGATCAAGGACATCCAAAAAACAATAGTTGCAGAAACTACAGACCTGGCCGGCTCAACTACGGAGTCGCTGAGAAACATAGAGCTGGTAAAGAGCCTAGGGCTGTCATCGCAGGAGATCAGCAGGCTCAACGGAACGACCAACAAGATCCTGAAACTTGAGCTGAAGAAGGTTAAATACATAAGAAGCCTCAGTTTCATTCAGGGTACAATCGTCAATTTGCTGCGCACCGGAATTCTTCTCCTGATGATGTATCTGATCTTCACTCAGAAGATAACTACGGGACAGTTCTTCACACTGTTCATTTATTCTTTCTTCATTTTCGGCCCTCTTCAGGAGCTTGGCAATATTCTGAATATTTACAGGGAAGCCGAAGTGTCGCTCGGGAAATTCAAAGAGATCATGAGCATTCCGGCCGACCCTAAACCTCTTGATCCGGTAAAGATAAGCAAAGTTGATAAGCTGGTTTTTGAAAATGTTTCATTCCGGCATCAGTCATCCACCACATATGCATTGAGCGACATTTCATTCGGCCTCGAATCAGGCGACACAATTGCATTCGTAGGGCCTTCAGGTTCGGGAAAGACGACACTTGTCAAGCTTCTGCTCGGGCTGTACCGTCCGGAAAGAGGAAAGATACTGTACAACAAAGTCAACTACGACAAGCTTGACCTTGATGACCTTCGCGAGAAGATCGGATTTGTTTCGCAGGACACTCAACTGTTTTCCGGCACAATCCGTGAGAACCTGCTGTTCGTTAATCCGAAAGCAACTGACGAAGAGTGCTACGATGTGCTTAGGAAAGCCGCCTGCGATACTCTGCTGGCCCGCGCAGACAAAGGGCTTGACACAGTGATTGGAGAGGGCGGCGTGAAGGTTTCGGGCGGTGAGAAACAGCGTCTTTCCATTGCCAGAGCCCTGCTGAGAAAGCCGGACATGCTGATCTTTGACGAAGCCACTTCAGCTCTGGATTCCATCACAGAGGAAGGCATTAACAAAACAATTCGGACTATTACTGAGGAACGCGATCATATCACCATCATGATCGCTCACAGGCTTTCCACCATCATGCATTCGGACAAGATCTATGTGCTTGAGCTTGGTGATATTGTGGAATCCGGCAGGCACGAAGAACTTCTCGAGCAAAAAGGCCTGTACTATGCAATGTGGAGGCAGCAAATCGGAGAACGAAAGTCATCTTCGGGAAGCCGGGCTGTATTCAGTTCAAACTGATACCGCATTAAAAATCAGTATTCTGAGTTAAGGTCCACTTCATTGATGAAGCTCCTTTTTCCGTCAGCCAGCCGAAGGAGGTTTTCGATCACTTCATCCCATCTTTCAAGATCACCGAACGGAGATGCCGCACGGTGCGGTGACATGATGATATTGCTGAGATTGTGGAATTTGTGAGAGTACGGATATTCCCTGCCTTTGCGGTCTTTGGCCGGACTGTAATTATACCACACGTCAATCGCAGCGCCCCCGATCACATTCTTTTCGAGCGCGCTGTAAAGAGCTTTCTCATTCACGATCTTTCCTCTTGCAACATTAACAAGCAACGAATCTTTGCCGAGCAGTCTAAGCTCCCTTGCCCCGATCATGTTTTCCGTCATACCTGTGTGGGGAACTGCAATCATGAGAACATCTGAATTCTTCAGGAATCCGTGAAGTTCGTCAAAGCTGTACAGATTAACGGGATTGCCCGAGCCGTCAATTTGCTTTCTTGGTGCAAGCGGGCTTAGCCTTCGCTTGCAAATATTGAAGCTGTTGCTGAAGCCGGAAAGGAACCGGTGCACTTTTGAGTTGATCGCGCCGTATCCAAGCAGACCGATTTTCCTGTTCTTGAGAAGCACCGATGCGCTGAACATATCCTTGTCGTCGCTTGTTCTCCATATTCCGCTTTGCATCCAGTTGTGGTGCATCACCAGCCTGTTGGCAAGAGCAAGCAGCATAGCAACAGCATGCTGAGCCGTGGCATAAGAGTGTCCGTGCCCGTTGACAAGCTTTACCTTTCTGACCTTGTTCAGTTCCCGGAATGTTTCAATATGGTGCTTGATCCCTGTACCCGGATTTATGAATAGTTTCAGCTTTCGGGCAGAGAACAGCAGTTCCTTTTTCGCCCTCCATCCTATCACTGCATCTGCATTTCCGAAGAGCTCTTCTTTTCTCTTTTCAGATCTATTGTCCATAAAGACCAGATTCACCCGCGAACCAACCTTCTGTGAAAGATGCCGCTTCAGCTTAGCGTCAGCTTCCCAAAGCAATAGCACATTGGGTTTATCTTTCATTCCTTTTACAACCCTCTTTTTCATTTTGTCAAAAGTCTGCTTAGAAGTTTGTTGTAATTGTAAATATTTCTCATCCTCACGTAGAGGTTGAGGCTTTCGGAGTTAAAATCCTTTTTGAGATAGGCGATCTTAAGGTAAGTCTTTTCGAGCACGGTCTCAAGGTCTGCATCAAACGCTTTGACATGATCAATGTTCTTGAGCATATCGAGGTCAACTTTCCGGCTGGAGATAAGCTCGAACGGCAAACCGCAAGTGATCGCGGCTTTCATTTCCGTCACATCAAGATTGCCTATCATCTGGATCAGTCTTTCCTTGCCGGGCCTATTTTCAGGATCGGAGACGTCCCACAGAAATTTGTCGTTAAGCTTCACCTCAGTCAGCAGGGCTCTCCGTATCTTGTTAAGAGCAATCTTGTTGCCGGCGAGGTCCTTGGTAACATCGTATATTTCCTTTACAAGGCTCATATTCTGCTTAGTTAAAGCAAAAGAGGCCGGATTGAACAGCCGGCCCCTTTGGTGATCTATATCAGAAGTGTCTTACCGTTACTTAATCAGGAGCATTTTCTTAGTGTCAGTAAACATCGGAGTTTCCAGCTTGTAGTAATAAACACCCGATGAGAGTGCAGAGCCGTTGAATTCGACATTGTGGCTTCCTGCATCCTGCGTGCCCTTGTTGATGGATGATACGAGCCTTCCCATAGCGTCATAAACGCTTATCCTCACGTCTGTTCTTGCCTTAAGTGAATACTCGATCATTGTTGCAGGATTGAACGGATTCGGGAAATTTTGTGAAAGCGAGAACTCATCAGGCGTTCCGCTGACATTCGAAACTCCTACAAGTCCGACATTCAGAGCAACGGTCCTTCTGTGAACCGGTGTTCCGTTCGGGCCCTTTGCCAGCAAAGTTACCGTGTAATTGCCCGATGTAGTTCCGGGAGCTGCATTGATCCTCACTAAAAGTGAATCGGGATAATTCCTTAGAATGTTGCCATTCGGGAAAACAGCTGTCAGCGATCCGCTGGCAGGAGCAGGTGTAACCGTGGCAGAGAACACAACTGTGTCAGTGTAAAGCTTCACAGACGGCACAACCGCTCTGAAAGTTGTGAAATTGGAGCTGTTAATGCTTATGCTTGAAGTACTTGTCCTGAGCGCAAAATCCGGGAAGTAAGCAGTGTAGCTTCCGAAGTTATTATTCCTGAAATCTGCCCATGCAACCATTGAAGTCTTCTTATTGGAAACTATTGAATTGTAGTCTCCAAGATATGCCGGGGCTCCTCCATTGCATTGCGTGCAGTTTATCCTGAACTTCTTGTTCGAAACCATTTGGTTCTGAACAAATGACTGTCCCCCGTTTGTCGAATATGTTGCATAGATCAAAGCGCTGTCGCTGGTTGGGCAATCACGTGTATCCATCCATTGCACATAAAGCCTGCCTGTTTCCTTATCAACCCACATAGCAGGATGCCACTGGTTATTGCTTGCAGTATTTGCATCATCGTTCACAGTAACTTCGGTTGACCAGTTTGCGCCGCCATCGGTTGAATATCTGCAAAATACATCAGGCTTGTTACCGTTACCGGCCGGGCTGTTTGATGCATAAACAAGATACAGCCTGCCTCTGTATGGCCCGTTGCTGTTATCCGCACCAATAAACGGATATGGCCTTGTTCTCATATTTTGGACAGAATTCCTTCCTCCAACCTGAGTTCCGACTGTATTGGCATAAGACTGCGCAGACATTTGGTTCCATGTTGTGCCTCCGTCTGTTGACTGGAAGAAAGTGTAAACTGCATTAAAAGCCGACCCCGTACTCTTTACAAAATAAGCTGCGCCGCCCTGAACATTTCCCCATGCGCCTACTGCTGTCATATTGCCCGGAAGAGTGTTGCTGGAAGAGAAGACTTGTGTGAATGTAGCGCCACGGTCAGTGCTTCTTACAACATTACCCGGTGTCATAGCGCCATATATGTAGTTTGAATAAGGACCGTTGGTTTGGTCAGCGGCTATCCAGTTCTTATCGTTACCGATATTTGCAGTTACTGCAGATGACCATGATACACCACCGTCAGTTGAATTAACAACCCATGTACCGGTTATCGGACTCTTCATGTTATCATAATACAGTTTGCCGAGACTGTCGTATGCCGTCACAGGGTCACCGGCCGAATTCGGAAAAGTAGGGTTATTGCGTTGCCAGTCAATTCCGTTAAGCGTGTAGTATGTTCCGTTAATGTTGTACGCCAGGAAATACTGCCCGGGCACTCTCGGATTTTCAGAAATGTGGCATTCAGCAAAATCAACTCCAAGATCAAAGTTATCATAATCGTCAATTGTTACAACGGCCACAGGTGAAGTAAGATACGGATTTCCGTCTGTTGCAAACACCGGATTACTGTCGCTTAGCGGATCATCCTGGTAAGTTGCTTCGGTCTTTTCAGGGGAATTGAAGTAGATCACAGCCACGACAATTACCAATAAAAAGTAAACAAGAAGTTTCTTCATTAGAGCTTCGGTTGGATTTATTAGGAAAATTTTGTGTGGAAGTTATGCAAATAAATGTGAATTTAAAATATAATTTTGATCTTAAGCAGTTCCCTCCTCAGGATCTCGAGGGATCTTTGGGAAGCTCTTTCAATGTTGATGTCTCTTCTGTTGCCGAAACTGAATTCGAGTGCATACTCTTTGTCTGCGGAGGAAAATCCGATACACACCAGTCCAACCGGCTTATTTGCCGTAGCTCCGGCCGGCCCTGCGATACCTGTTGTTGACAGGGCATAATCTGATCCAAAGAGTTTTCTCGCGCCGGCCGCCATTTCAATGGCTGTTTGTATGTTTACTGCTCCGTGTTTTTCAATAGTTGAATATTGCACACCGAGGATCTTCACTTTAGCATCGTTAGAATATGAACAGACACCGCCGAGATAGTAATCCGAGCTTCCTGCAACGCTCACAACCTTTGAAGATATTCTTCCGCCTGTGCATGACTCCGCCAGAGAAAGCGTTGCATTTCTCTCACGGAGAAGCCTTCCTGTAACGAGTTCAAGCGTTTCTTCACCTTCACCGAACACATAATCGCCTGCATGCAGAATGATCCTATTCTTAACTGATTCTATCATTTCGGATGCCATCTGCTCATTCTCCGCCTCTGCGTTTATTCTGAGCCTCACGCCTGTTGCTGAAGGCAGAAACGCCATTTTGCAACCTCCGAGAAGTTCTTCGATATCACCAAACTTTTCAAACAGTGATGATTCACCGATGCCTGTAGTGAGAATGGTTTTCTGCAGGAACACTTTGCCTGTCTTTGAAGAAAATTTCTTCTTCAGTTTCGGAATGACCTGTTCGTCAATCATCGGCTTCATTTCATAAGGCACTCCCGGAAGCGCAACAAAGACCCGTCCGCCGCTCTCGATCCAAATGCCCGGAGCGGTGCCGTTGTTGTTCCAGATCACTTCTGAGTTCTTCGGCACAAGCGCCTGTCCTTCATTAACCGCAGGCATTTCGATCTTTCTTTCGGCAAAGAATTTCTTAACATGCCCGAGAACTTTCTGATCTGTCACAAGTTCATCGCCGAAAAATTTTACGAGCGCCGGCTTTGTGATATCATCGTGAGTAGGGCCGAGTCCACCGGTGATAACAGTAATATCGAATTCTTTGACTGAGTTTGAAAATTCATCCAGCATTGCTGATTCATTGTCGCTTATCACTACGGTCCGCTCAACGGGCATACCCGCGGCAAAGAATCTTTGCCCCAGAAAGGCAGAGTTGGTGTTGACTATCTGTCCGATCAGTATTTCGTCACCGACGGAAATTACTTTTGTCCTTATCATTCAGAATGGATTTAGTCCGGTATAAGAGATCAGCACTGCACACAGTCCTGCATACATGCCTGCCACTACATCATCCATCATTACGCCCACTGCAGACTTCATTTCATCAAAGTACTTTGACGGCTGGATCTTTATGATGTCGAACATCCTGAACAAAAGAAAGCAGATCATGATGTAGAAGCCGCTGAGTTCCGCCCTGCCGGCAATCAAAAAGATCAGCAGTGTGATCCACATTCCCACTACTTCATCTATGACTATCACCGAAGGGTCATCCCCGTATCTTTTCATTACCTGCGGAGAAAAGACAATGCCAGCGATCAGAAAGGCAAGAATGAGTACAGCAAGAGTTACAGGCTGCAGCAATACCGGGAGAAGGAAGATGGCAAGTGCGGCGAGAGAACCGATTGTTCCGCTCGCGAGCGGGAAATAGCCCGTGAAGAAAAAGCTTGTAATAACGAGTGCCGGCAAGGATGCCCTTGCATTCGGATCCGCTATTTTCTTCTTCTTAATTATTCTCAAATGATTTTCCGGGAGCTCTTAAGAGATCTATAAAATATCCCGCGCCTGTTGCGACAGTAATGACTGTTACAAGAAGTGCGAGATAATAGTTAATGTCAGATTCAAGGAAGCCGTCAATCGCTGATGAAACTTCGTGTCCGGGAAGAAATGCCTTCAGGCTTATCAGAAGTACAATTCCGAAAATGTAAGTCATCTGAATGAATGTCTTGGTCTTCGCAGAGAAGGTGGTCTTAAGCGTTCGTCCCTTGTATTCCTCGTAAGACCTGAGGAGTGTCATTGCCAGGTCTCTGATCACGATCAGCACAACCATCCACAGCGGCATTATCCCGAGAAAGTAGAATGCGGCAAATGCCGCAGAGGTCAGGAACTTGTCAGCAAGGGGATCGAGGAAGATCCCTGTTTTGCTGATCTGCCCGTATTTCCTGGCATGAATTCCGTCGTACCAGTCTGTGGCAATTGCCACCACAAAAACCGCAAGCGCAAGTTTCCTGTTGAATTCAGATTCAGATATGAACAGGTAAAGAAAAACCGGTGCAAGAAGGAGTCTGAGCAATGAAAGCTGGTTAGGAAACGACATGATCAGTTCAGGAGATCAGCATTTTTCAATTATTGTTGCGATACCTTGTCCGACTCCGATGCACATAGTTGCCAGGCCCAATTTCATGTTTTGCTTTTCCATTTCATGCAGAAGTGTCACAAGCAGTCTTGAGCCGCTGCTGCCGAGCGGATGACCGAGAGCAATTGCGCCTCCGTTGACATTGACCCTGCTTTGGTCAAGGCCAAGAAGATCAATACATGCTATGCTTTGCGACGCGAAGGCCTCATTGAGTTCGATCAGTTCGATGTCACTGAGTTTCAGACCCGCGCGCTTAAGCGCTTTCCGGGTTGCAGGAACCGGTCCGATGCCCATGTGTGACGGGTCAACTCCTGCGACGGCTGTGGCGGCTATGCGTGCGCGGGGCTTAAGCCCCGCGCTCTTGCAGAAATCCTCAGAAGCGATCAGAAGCATTGATGCCCCGTCGTTAATTCCGCTTGAATTTCCGGCTGTTACAGTTCCGTCTTTCCGGAAGGCGGGCTTAAGCCCGCCCAGCTTTTCAACAGTCGTATCAAATCTCGGAAACTCATCCGTATCAAACACCACTGTCTCCTTCCTCGAAGTAATCTCAACAGGCGTGATCTCGTCCCGGAACTTCCCCGCAGTTATTGCATCCTTCGCCTTCATCTGTGATCCGTACGCAAAATCGTCCTGCCTCTCACGCGAAATGCCGTATTTTTCCGCTACATTCTCCGCAGTTTCTCCCATTGAGAACGGATGATAAAGCTTCGCAAGCTTCGGATTCGTGAAGCGCCATCCGATAGTTGTGTCGTATATCTCCGCCTTCCTGCCCCATGGATCTTCGTTCTTTGCAATTACAAACGGGGCACGCGTCATTGACTCCACTCCGCCCGCAATGTAGCACTCTCCTTCTCCCGCTGCGACCGCCCTTGCCGCATCGCTCACGGCCTGCATGCCCGAGCCGCACAGCCGGTTCACAGTGGCTCCGGCAACTTCTATCGGAAGGCCTGCCAGAAGCAAGCTCATCCGTGCAACATTTCTGTTCTCCTCACCGGCTCCGTTTGCGTTCCCGATCAGTACGTCTTCAATTTCTGTCAGTGGTATTCCCTTCGCGGTCAGATTCCTTTCAGCAATAACTTTTATGAGCAATGCCGCCATATCATCAGGCCTTACGCTCTTCAGAGCGCCCGCATGCTTGCCGACTGCAGTTCTTGTTCCGTCAACTATATATACTGACTTGTTCAAAAATGATTATCCTTTCCCTGTGTGTGTATGTTGGTTTGATAAGTTGAACGGCAAATTATCGAAATGTAAATCTTTAAGAAACTGCAAACGTGTGGGACTGGGTGCCTGATTGAGCGCGAAACAGATCCGAACACTCCGCCCGGTTGCAGTCTTTCTTCAAGTGATCTTATGGGAAGGGAAATACTCAGCTAACGAAGACAAATGTATAACACTGCCCGGGAACTTACGGCAATAGTTGATGCAAGTATATCTAAGCCGTTGTCAGGCTCACTTAAAACCTCGCATTGATCCCAATGTTCGGAAGTATCGGAAACATACCTACGGTTGTGCGCTTGATGGACAAGTCGGAATTGAGGGAATAGTCATAACCAAGTACGTTCTTCCTGTTGTAAACATTTATCACGTCAAGATAGAAAGTCCAGTCTGTTGACCAGAAGTGTGTATAAGCGGAAACTCTGAAATCAAGGCGATGATATGCCGGTCGCTTCGTGCTGTACTGGTTTTCGTCTGAGCCGAAGTCCAGATTGAACAGCGCTTCGCCTGTGAGAAGGTTTGTCGCAATCGAATCTCCCACTATTCTCGGCGTTACACCCACCGGAGGAGTGAAGGGAAAGTTCGTTGCATACGTCCACCTCGCACCGAATTCAAGCCAGTTGGTTGCCCTGTAGTTCATTACAATATTCGCAACATGCGTCTGCTCAAACCTGTAGGGCTGTGTTATACCGAACTTCTCACGCTTTGAAACAGAGAATGAATAATTCGCCCATCCCGAAATTTTCGACCTCGAGCTGGAATTCCTCTTCTCAAGTGAAAGTTCAAATCCGTAAGCATACCCTGATCCCGTGTTAATGGGGTTTGTCGTAATGGAATCATATGGCAGTCTCTCGGATGACCTGATCCAGTTCTTGACATCCTTTATGTATGCAGGATCGGTTATTGTGGGATCTTTGAGCGTGAACTCGTATCTGTATCCTGTAAGTCTCTGCTGTTCAATCAGGTTCTCAAATCTTTTATAATATCCTTCGGCCTTCGCGAACCATTCGGTGTTCAGCCATCTGTCAATGCCGGCAATGAAATGGTATGACCTCTCCGCCTTCAGGCCGATCTCCGCAGCATTCGAGAGGTCATAGAATGTCCTCGTGTCTATAAGCTTCTCGAGCCCGGGGGACTGGTAATAAACCCCTGCCGATGCCCGGAGTGTAGTGATCGGATCAAATGCATATCCGACATTCAGCCTCGGAGCAAGATAGGGTGTGCGGATGATCTGAAAGTAGTCGAACCGAAGTGAAGGCTGTAAAAAGAATTTGTCGGTAACTTTGAACATTGCCTGTCCGTAAACGTTTGCCCTTACATTGTTATCGCCTTTAAGTTCAAAGCTGTCAAGCAATGCGGATGCCGAAGGGAAGGCCTGAATTATTGACCTGAACTGATCATCGATCTTAAGATTGTATCCGAGGTTTGTCCGGACAATATCCACACCTCCGCCGATCTCAAATTGCGATCTGTCTCTTAGAAGCACATTCCTGTTTGAAAGTGAGAATTTCCTGAAGTTATATCTCGAATCAAATTCAAGCCCGAGCAATGCCCCGATGTTTCTGAGACTGTCGCGCTGTTCGGGCGTATAATTCTCGTTGTCGATCAGAGGATCAAGTATTTCGCTGTTAAAGTCATTGTCACCTGCGTTTTCATACCATGAGAGAGTAGTCCTTGAGCTGAATTTGCTGTCGGGCACATAATGCCATGCAAGCGACAGCAGGTTGTTTGTCGTAACGTCTTCCACTGCTATGCTGTCCGGCCTGTCATTATCTTTTCCGGGCACAATGTCCACTCCGTCCTCTGAGAATATTCCGTTCACAAGAATCTTGCTGTTGCTGAACGGCCCGAACGCGAACTTGAACTGCAGATCCCTGAATGAAGGAAATGACGAATCATCTGTAATAAGTCCGGCCCTTTTTGCAAACGGCCCGAGTATGAGATCGTAATATGTCCGCCTTGTTGAAACAAGCCACGAACCGGGTATATCAAACGGGTTCTTGCCGTTGAATATGATGTTTGCGTTGGCAATGCTTGCATTCACAACGGATGAGAACGACCTGCTCTTGTCTCCTTCCCTGTTCATTACATCCAGCACGGCTGAAAGCCTGTCACCGTACCTTGCCGGGAATCCTCCCGTAATGAGCGTGATGTCGGTCAGTGTTTCGGGATTGAACATGCTCACAAGGCCGTACAATCTGTACGGATTGAAGACTTCCACATCGTCCATCACAATCAGATTCTGATCAGGTCCTGAGCCCCGGATTATGAGCTGGGAGGTGAAGTCATTCGGTGTCGTAACTCCGGGAACCGTCTGAAGCGATCTCAGCACATCCTCAACCGCACCGGGAAGCATCTTCACGGATTGCGGTGTGATATTCACAACACTTGTCCTCAGGTCATCCTGCCTCTGCCTGAATATGCCCTCAACAAGTATCTCTTCGGTGCTTACTATCTTTTCTATCAGATAGATCTCAATGTTACGCTTTTCACCGCTTCGCACATAGAAGTTCCTGTAATTGTATGAATCGTAACCGGGCATCGTAACAGTAATGCTGTAACTGCCTTCCGGAACTGAAGCAGAATACTTCCCCTGCATGTTGGTGATGGCGTCGTAACTTCCCCCGGGTCCCGAGATCCTGACCAGCACATTCGGCAAGTAGTCGTCCCTGTCATTCTTTACATTTCCGTAAATCTCAGCCGTAACAGAGTCAGCGGCCTGATACGCGGACGAATGTGAATAAAACGATATGAATAAAATTATGATTGTAAGTGTCCTTAGCATTTCAGAAGTGTTTTAGCGATATGAGTAACGAACCCGGCGGGCTTTAAGTTTCATGTTTTTGAAACCTGCAATGCTGTGGTTATTGCCTGAGATGCACCTTTAATTCCGGAGGGAATTGATTCCTGAATTCAGCTTCTGTGCGGAAACAATTACCGCCTCCCTGAACTGAGTGAGTGTGCATCCTTTCGGGGCGGAGTAAATTATTGATCTGCTTGAATTGATCACAAACCTTTCTGTGTGAATGCTGTTGAGCAATGGCGCGAGTTCATGGCCCTGCGCGCCGATTCCGGGTATCAGGACCGGAACTTCAGGATGTTTATTGGTAAACTCTGAGATCTCATCTGTATGATTGGCGCCGAACACATAACCGACTCTTCCTCCTCCGCCCCAACTGAGCGATTCCTGAATTATCTTTTCGTAAAGTTTCACGCCACCGGTTTCAATCTTCTGGAATTCGGATGAGCTCTTGTTTGAAGTAAGTGCAAGTATGAATATCAGTTTCCCTTCCCTGTTCAGGAACGGCTGAACCGAATCGCTTCCCATGTAAGCATTAACGGTTATCGAGTCAAAGCCGTAAGTGTCAAAATATGTTCGGGCATAAAGTTCAGTTGTATTGTCAAGGTCGCCCCGCTTCGCATCACAAATGGATATCAGTCCTTCCGGAATTTCATTCATGCTCTCCCCCAATGCCTCGATCCCCTTCTCCCTGAGAAATTCGTAGAAGGCGACATTCAGTTTATAGCCGGCAACAATTTCTTTCGTGGATCTGATTATCTCACGGTTGAATTCAAGAACGGGATTCTCTGCATCAAGAAACAGAGCGGGGATCTTTCCGGGATCGGAATCAAGCCCGACAACCACATTTGATCCGCTGGCCTTTACCGCATTGTCCAGCTTTTCGGAGAAGTTCATCAGAAGTTTTTCCACATCATTGATTCTACCGGCTTCTTGGTCTTTCTGTTGTACTTTGCAGATGCCTTCTTATTGTAGGGTGTCAGCACATTTCCGTCAACCTTGAAATAGATAAGCTGGCCGATCGGCATACCAGCATAGATCCTGACGGGTTGTTTGACGGATATCTCAAGCGTCCAGTTGTTCTTGAATCCCACATCGCCCTTGCCTGCAGTCGCATGGATGTCTATCCCAAGCCTTCCCACACTTGACTTTCCTTCCAGAAACGGCACGTACTCAAATGTCTCCGTGTACTCCTGCGTCACACCGAGATAGAGCTTGGTAGGCAGTAAGACATATCCGTCCTTTGGTATTCTGAAGTGCGTGATCCTGTTATGCCTCTTTGCATCAAGGATCTCATCGTCATAGACAGAAAGCCAGTCTCCGAGATGAACATCATAGCTGTTGGAGCCGAGGTTCTTCCTGTCGAAAGGTTTTATGACTATGTTCTTGAACTTTATCTCTTCAAGGATCTTCTTGTCCGAAAGTATCATCTTTATGTTTGATGTGTTAATTGTTTATGCGTATGGCAATCAGTACTGATTCCTGTACCTGTATGCGCTCATTGCAATACCCAGCATCAGGAAAAATGAAAGAAGAGAGGATATGCCGTAGCTCACAAGAGGCAGGGGAATTCCGATCACCGGCAGAAGCCCGATCGTCATTCCGACATTTATCACCACATGGCAGAAGATAACGCTTGCAATTCCTATACATGCGATGCTGAGAAATCTGTTCTTTGAAATACTGCCGTTGCTTACGATCCTACCTATCAGCAGAAGGAACAATAACAGCAATACCACACTTCCGATAAATCCAAACTCTTCACCGATCATGCAGAAGATGAAATCTGTCCATTGTTCGGGTATGAACTTTAGCTGTGTCTGCGTACCCTGCAGGAAACCTTTTCCCGCAAGCCCGCCCGAACCGATCGCTACTTTTGACTGAATCACATTGTATCCGCTTCCGAGCGGATCGAGCGAGGGATCGAACACGGCCTGTATCCTCTTTTGCTGATACGGCTGAAGCTTGCTGTACAAAGTGTCGGCAGAGATCCCAACAATCACATTGACAAGTACAACAATTGCTACAATAAAGATCTTTCTCTTGAACATCAGCAAAATGAGTGAAACGATTACAAGCGAACCGATAAAGTAAGTGGTTCCAAGCAACGCGCCGACAACCACTATGGCAGGAGATACCATGCAGATTATTGCAAAGGGTGAAAGCCCGGCCCAGAAGAAGATCGGCAATAGCATGGACACAAATACAAGCGATGTTCCCATATCCGGCTGACGCATGATGAGAAGCACCGGAAATGCGATGAACAATGCGGCTTTCAGAAACTCCAGCGGGTTGTTCAGATTCCGGAAACCTTCATCAGTGGATGACAGGTAGTTTGCAAGAGCAAGTATGGTGGTGATCTTCGCAAACTCCGACGGCTGTATTCCGAAACCTCCGATGCTGAACCAGCTCTTTGAACCCGCGATCTTCTTTCCGAATATCAGTACAAGAACCAGCAGTACCAGTGAAATGCCGTACAAAAGATATGATGCGCGTGATATGAACCTTGGCGGGATGAAACTTACCACAAGCATAAGTACAATGCCGGCCGCTCCAAACCACAATTGTTTTGTGAAATAGTCGCCGCTGCCTGTGTACGTTGCGCTGAACACCGCAAGAAGTCCGCATGCAAGTATGCTCAGAGAAACCGCGATCAAAAAGCCGTCAATCTTTTCGAATATGCCTCTGTCCATTACCTTAGTCGTTCACGCCTCCGCTGACAGGTTTAATTTCAGCTTCGGGATCTATGCCAGGGCCGCCAAGGTATCTCAGCATGATCTTCGCCGCAACCGGCGCGGCAAACGAAGCGCCCCAGCCCTGCTTTTCTCCGAGCACGCAGATTGCAATTTTCGGATCTCCGTATGGCGCATATCCCACAAACCATGAGTGATTCGTGCCGGTAGAGTTCTGTGCCGTGCCCGTTTTGCCGCACATTACAAACTGTTCCGACTTGATCGTCCTTGCGGTCCCGTTTCCGTTCACCACAAGGTACATTCCCTTGTTTACTGCTTCATAATTCTTCGCATCCATGTCAATTCTTCTCTGTTCAAACTTAAGATCTTCTACCGTATTGGTTACAGTGTTCCTCACTTTGGAGACAAAATGCGGCTGGCAGTAAAGTCCGTTCATGGATATTGCCCCGACGTATGCCGCCATCTGAACCGGCGTAACGCCAAGTTCCCCCTGTCCAATTCCGAGATTGACAAGCACGCCGTTAGGCCATCTGTCCTTTCCAAAGACCTTGTCATAATATCTTCTTGTAGGCAGAAGTCCTGAATATTCCTGCGGTATGTCAAGCCCGGTCTTCTGTCCGAAACCGAACATTCTGCAATACCTTTCGAAGTTGTCTATTCCGATTGCAAGGCCCATCTTGTAATAGAAGACGTTTGAAGACACTTCAAGCGCTCTGACAACATTGATATTGCCGTATGAACCGTGATCTTCATATGATCTTCCGCCGTACACAAAAGCCCCCGGGCAATTCACTGTTGATGTGGTTGTAATTATCCCCGAATCAAGCGCGGCAAGTGACATCATCATCTTCCATGTCGAGCCCGGCGGATATCTTGTCTGAGTGGCTCTGTTGAACATCGGCTTCTGAGGATCCGCAATAAGCGACGCATAGACTTTCGGGTCTGTCTTTCCCGTGAAGAGCGAAAGGTCAAAATCGGGTTTCGACACAAAGCAGAGTATCTCGCCGTTTCGCGGATCAAGCGCAACGATCGCTCCTTCCTTTCCTTCCATCAGAGACTCCGCATAGATCTGCAGGTCCTTGTCCATACCAAGGATCAGGTCTTCGCCGTTCACCGGAGGCATGTCGCTGTTGCCGTCATTGAGCGGACCGATCTCCCTGCCCTTAACATCCACAGTAATGAACTTATAGCCCTTTGTTCCTCTCAGGTTCTTTTCATAGCTCTTTTCTATTCCTGTTGATCCGACAATATCACCCTGCTTGTAGTAATCACCTTCCTGATTCTTAAGATCCTTCTCCGAGATCTCGCTTGCATATCCGAATGAATGCGAGCCGTGTATGCCGTCAGGATAGAACCTCGTTGCCTCGATCTGATAATCAACTCCCTTCAGCCTGTCGTGATTTTCCGCAATATGCGCAACCACCCTGAACTCGACATCCCTCTTTACACGAAGCGGGTTGAACCTGTTTGTGCCTTTGACGTCCTTGAGAGTCTGAAGAAGCCTGTCACGTGGGATCTCAAGCAGTGAGGAGATCTCGTCCGTTATTGATGTGTCAAACTGGTTTGGCGTGATTGCAACCGTATAGGAGGGTTTGTTGTCAACCAGAATTTTTCCGTTACGGTCATACATTAACCCGCGCGGCGGCGTTACGGTAATGGTCTTGATAGAGTTCTTGTCAGAAAGCCCTCTGAGTTCGTCAGCCGAAAAAAGCTGAAGATATGCCAGCCTCACTCCGAGCAGCGTAAATACAAGAGCTGCAATTGCTATGACTATCGCACGTTTCTTTTCCGGTTCCAATTCAGAATGATTTCTTAAGATCGAATTTGTTGAAAATGAGATTTGCCATGAACCCAATCACCGTTGTGTAAGCCGCACTTGTAAGCACATATCTCAGCAAAATGTCGAGCAGGTTCAATCCGGATCCCTGATAATAAATGGCAAAGAATATGAAACTGCAAATCAGCGCACATATGAAAATAATTCCGACATAGGAAAATTTTCCTCCGCCTTCCGCCGGATCTCTCTTAAAATACCCCGCTACAAATCCGCTGACAGTATAGGCAAGCGCTGATAATCCTGTGAACGAACCGCTCAGAATGTCCAGCGCAAGTCCGGCAAGGAATCCGCTGATCATACCGGCAATGTTTCCCCTCGACAGCCCGATGTAGATAACAAGCAACAGCACAATGTCAGGCGAGATGTTAAGCCTTGAGATGGATATCAGGCTTATCAGCGTGATCTGAACAAGTATCAGGACGGCAAATAAAAGAGCAAACTTTATATAGTCAGAAAAATAGATCAATCACTTGTCCTTTTTGAAGTATGACGACTCAAGGTCCAGTCTTTCTTTGTCGGGAAGATGCTTGAGTATGAAGACTTCTTCAAGGTCTGTGAATGACACCGACGGCTCAACGATGATCTTCTTGAACAGGTTATCGAGATTTCCTTCCTCAACCACCGTGCCCACAGGTATCCCTGAAGGAAAATAATTGCTGTAGGGCGAGGTGATTATGAGATCGCCGGGCTTCACGTCTGCGCTCTTCGGCACGTTGTTTATAACAAGGTTTCCTGCCCCGTCATAGTTGAGTATGCCGTCAACCCTGCTTCTCTGATCCTTCACGGAGATGTTGAGATTTCTGTTGTAGAGGATCTGAGCAATTGAGTAATTCTTGCTTACAGACACCACCCTTCCGACAAGCCCGTCGTCCGTTATCACGGGCATGTTCACCTTCACACTGTCGTTGTCTCCAACATTGAGGGTGATCGTATTCCTTGCCTGTATCAGCGATTTGCCGACGATCCTTGCTATCACAACTCCGGAGATGCTTTTGTCCTTGAGACCGAGTTCCCTCGAAAGACGGATATTCTCAAGCTTCGTTTCTTTCAGAGAAGACAGCTCGTTTGCAAGCTGAATATTCTTCTCGCGAAGGAATTCATTCTCCTTCTGTATCTCAAAAACATTCGGTACAACAGACATACCGCTTTGCACTGTTCCCATTACACCGACAGCAACCGCCCTCAGAAATCTGATCTGTGCATTATCATTTGAGAAAATCAAAAAGAGAGATACTACAACCAGGAAAGTGAGGATCAGATAGTCCTTAATTCGGAAGAGAAGTAGTCCGAGTGTTTTCATTCAGTGTTTGATGAAGAAACGCAGTGCCAGTACGAACGGGCTGAACTCCTGCCCGTCAACGCCTTAGAAGTACTTTCTTATAAGTGTCTAAATTCTCGAGTACCTTGCCTGTGCCTCTGGCAACGGCAGTAAGCGGATCGTCCGCAACATGAACAGGAACCCCTGTTTCCATCTTAATTCTTTCATCGAGTCCCTTGATAAGCGCACCTCCGCCCGTGAGAAATATACCCCTGTCAAGAAGGTCAGAAGAAAGTTCGGGCGCAGTCTTTTCAAGAGCTACTTTGACCGCTTCGATCATCTGCACAACAGGTGAATTCAAAGACTCTCTTATTTCCACAGAACTGACCTCCGTGATCTTAGGCACACCTGCAACAAGATCCCTTCCTTTTACTTCGATTATCACTTCTTCCTTCTGAGGCATCACAGAACCTACCTGGCACTTGATCTCTTCGGCAGTCCTTTCGCCGATGAGTATGTTGTGATTGTTCCTGAAGAATCTGATGATGGATTCCGTAAGCTCGTCACCCGCGATCCTGATGGAAGCTCCGTTTGTTATGCCCGAAAGCGCGATCACCGCTATCTCAGTTGTTCCGCCTCCTATGTCAACGATCATGTTTCCGTAAGGTCCCATCACATCAAGCCCGATGCCGATTGCGGCGGCCATGGGTTCCGAGATCAGATAAACCTCTTTTGCACCGGCATGTTCGGCTGTATCCCTTACTGCCCTTTTTTCCACTTCGGTAATGCCGCTCGGAACGCAAATGACGATACGCTTTGCGGGCATCCAGCTCGAGCTTATCTTCTTGATAAATTCCTTTATCATTCCCTCGGCTATCTCAAAGTCGGCTATCACTCCGTCTTTCATCGGCCTGATAGTGGCAAGCTCCTTATGCACCTTTCCCATCATCTGCTTCGACTCTTCTCCGATAGCAATGATCTTTCGCGAAGTGACATCATAAGTGACTATGGACGGTTCATTGAGCACGATACCTTTTCCTTTCATATAAATAAGCGTATTGGCTGTGCCAAGATCAATCGCTATGTCATTGGAGAACATTCCCAGTAGAGGCATTAATAATCCTGTGTTTAGTCTGTTGTCGGAATCGTTGTTTAATGTTTGAAGTGCCTGATACCCGTAAACGCCATTGCAATGTTTCTTCTGTCAGCTTCTGCTATCACTTCCTCGTCACGAACTGATCCGCCGGGTTGTATCACTGAAACAGCTCCGCTTTCGGCAATCTCAATCACTCCGTCGGCAAACGGGAAGAACGCGTCGGATGCCGCAACGCATCCGTTAAGATCATGCCCGAACTGCTTTGCCTTTGATACGGCGAGCCTGGTTGAATCTATTCTTGACGGCTGTCCCGCTCCTATCCCAAGAGTCCTCAGTCCTTTGGCAAACACTACTGCATTTGACTTAGCGTGCTTGCAAACTGTTTCCGCAAAGAGCATGTCAGTAGTTTCATCGCCATCAGGCTTCCTTACTGTAACTATCTGCAGGCTTGCCGAATTTGAAGTCACCGTATCCTTATCCTGTATCAGAAATCCTCCCGGGATGCTTCGCACTTCATGCCTTTCCGGAAGATATCTGTAACGAACGAGCCTCCGGTTCTTCTTCTTTTTCAGAAGGCCCAGTGCATCTTCATCAAAATCGGGCGCCAAAATTATTTCGGTGAACAATTTATCAACTTCGGCTGAAGTATTAAAGTCCAATTTTCGATTGAACGCAACAATTCCGCCGAAGGGCGACACTGTATCAGTGCCGAATGCTTTCAGGTATGCGTCGAGATTGTCCCTGCCCACTGCCGCCCCGCAGGGATTTCCGTGCTTTACGATCGCGCAGGCGGTTCCGAATCTCAGCAGATCCTCTGTCAGTTCATAAGCCGCGTTGATGTCGAGAAGGTTGTTGTATGAGATCTCCTTACCGTGTAGCACCTCAAAGATCTCGTCGAATCCGTACTTTACCAGAACTGCCTTCTGGTGCGGGTTCTCGCCGTAGCGCAGTGATGTGTAATCAGCTCCCGGAAATCTTTCTTTAGCATAGGCCTCTTCATCAGTTATTTCACCTGTCGACAGATAAGCCGAGATCAGAGAATCGTAAGAGGATGTGACCAGGAATGCCCTCCTGGCAAGATCTTTTGCATATTCGCGGTTCTCATCTCCGTTTGCAGTGGTCAGCACCTGAATGTATTCGGCATACTGGGAAGGGTTTGTAAGCACATCAACATGCATGAAATTCTTTGCCGCCGCACGTATAAGCGAAACCCCGCCGATGTCTATCTGCTCAATGGCCTCCTCAAGCGTTGAGCCGTCACGCTTAACAGTTTCAGCAAAGGGGTAGAGGTTGACGACCACTAGGTCAATCAGCTCTATACCTGCAGCTTCTGCAGAATCAATGTGATGTTCCCTGCCGCGGTCTGCGAGTATTCCGCCGAATATTACAGGATGAAGAGTCTTGACCCTTCCGCCGAGCATCTCAGGAAAGCCGGTCAGGCTTTCAACCCGGATCGCTTCTATGCCGTTTTCGCTGAGCAGTTTAAATGTTCCTCCCGTTGACACTATTTCTACACCAAGTTCACGTAGCCTGGAAGAAAACTCCAGTACTCCGGTCTTGTCATAAACACTTATGAGTGCGCGCTTGATCACTTATGAAATAGTTTTTAAGATTCAAATTTAAGATTCAGTTTGTTCCACAGTGACTCTGTCTCCGGCGAAGCTGACACTGCCTTCTTCAAACTTTCTTACAATAACCGGATAGTATTGATGTTCAAGCTTTTTCACCTTTTCCGAAAGCGAGAAAGCATCATCGTCATCAGAAACTTCACAGCATTTCTGAAAGATTATTCTTCCCAGATCATAATCGCCGTCAACGAAATGAATTGTTATCCCGCTTACCTTCACCCCGCTCCTTATCACTGCCTCATGAACATTGATTCCGTACATACCCTTGCCGCCGAAAGAAGGAAGCAGTGCAGGATGGATGTTGATGATCCTGTTTCTGAAGTGCTCAAGCACAGTCTGCGGAACACGCTTCATGTAGCCGCAAAGAGTGATGAAATCTATCTTTCTTGAAACCAGTTCATGCAGGAACATTGCGGAGAATTCATCGTCTGAAATAGTGCAGAATTTCTTCCTGCTGATGTGCAGGCATTCAACACCGTGATCCTTCGCAATGATGCTTGCTCCCGAGTCAGAGTTGTTTGTAATTAAGAGTGATATATGAGAAGTGATCAGACCGTTCTCAGAAGATCTGACAAGCTCCCTGAAATTGCTTCCGGCTCCCGAAGCAAGAACGCAGATGTTCAATTAATTTCGTTTTCAATGCAAATTAATCATTCTGATCTGCACATTCAATTTAGGTTACGGGTTAACTGAAGTTGGGAATTGCTCAAAGAAAGAAGAAATGAGCAGAACCGTTTAATTTGAACAGAGGCATCAGCAATACGATCACTGAAGATGCGGTTCAGTTTATGAACTTCCAGCATTTCACAGTTCCACTTAATAATTGAATCTCAGCCAATACCGGGCCATAACTCACATACATATGTATTACAGCTTAGTCGCCCGTGCCTAAACTTTGTAAAAGAATTTTATGAAATACTCATCAAGCACATCCACATTCCTGAATCCTGCTATGTACATGTCTGTTCCGAAATTCTCGGCACAGGAGCGGTAATCGTTTGATTTGGACATCATGAAGTTCATAAAGAAAAGCTTTTCGGCCGCAGTGAGTTTTCTTTCTTTGTCTATGATGTTTCGGAGAAGACTGAGAGGCATTTTCCCTTCAAACTTCTCCGGATCAACTCTGTCAACTCCAAGAAGCATCTTAAGATTGTCAATCTCCTTTTGGCCCTTTATCCATACCGGCACAGACAACCTGATGGGCTCCTTTATGCCGAGAAATCTGCTCATGTCTTCCGATACAGCAAATGCGTTTTTGCGAGGCCGCGGATTCGGCTCTGTAATTGGAATGCACCTCTTCAGAAGTTTGCTCTTCCTGTATCCTTTTACAATCACGAGGTTATCTTTCGACTTTGAACTCCTTATGTGCGCGTTCTTCTTCAGGAATGATTGATACTTCTTCCTTTCTGCAGAAGTAAGTTCATTCCAATCCACAACATAGTTTACAACAAAGTAACCGAAGATATGACAGCAAACCTCTTTGGGATCGCCCTGCCATTCTCCTGCAAGGTGGAAAACGAGCAAATCACCCCTGTTAAGTCTGAGCAGTGAATTTCTTTTGACTTTGTCCTGATCGCCGTATGTAAATGTTTCAAACTCGGGGTCCATGTGTACCCTTCTGTTCACTGTCTTGTCTGAGACAAAATAATCGAGTCCGAGACTCTTGTAAGTATTCTTTTCTTTTGTCTCCCTTTGTTTGAGATCAGAATAATTTGTAGGAATGTAGCTGAAGGAATAATCAGGCCATACAGGAGATAATCCGCTGTGTGCCGGTTCTATTCCGGCACCGATAAGAAGCGCTTTCATAATACGATTAAGTTATCCAATCATAAGTTAAGAAGTAAAATGTAATTTCCGTGTTTCTTCTGCTAACGGCCACATGGTACATTGCCTTTCGTGAAGTTCCGGGATGCTGTTTCGTCTGGGCTTATGTTGTACAGCAACAATTCATCATACATGTGCCGGGGCCAAAGCCCGGCACAGCAAAGAGCCCACCCAAAAATTGTGCCGCGTTAAATTATTTCACCAGGAACATTTTCACTGACTTTGACAATTCTCCTGCTTCCAGCCTGCAGAAATAGATTCCGCTCGGATTGCTTCCGGCATTCCATACTGCTTCATAAGAGCCGGCGCTCAGCCTTCCTTCAGTAAGCACATCCACAAGCCTTCCTTCCACATCATATACCGAAAGCTTAACCTCCGCATTCTTCGCAACCCTGAACGGGATCCTCGTGGAAGGGTTGAACGGGTTCGGATAGTTCTGTTCAAGACTGAAGTCTGATGGTATCTCGGTTCCGGTCTGCGATATGTTGATGAAGGGATTAGGCTTGTACAGGATCATTTGCCCGTTGACTGTGTAATGAGGCTCAGTATGGCCCGTGACATTGTAGTTGCAGTCTGTGCATGTAACGCCTGTTACGCAGTTCGGGTTGTTCGGACTGCAGAAGTTTGTGAACGGCATCAGGTTGTAATCAACTGAGAGATTTTGTCCGGGCGTAACAAGCGATGAGATATCTGTGTCAAAAGGGATTACGCTGGCACCGGGACACCAGCCCGCTCTTGCATATTGCCATGTGCCGCCCTGCGGACTGCACGGATTTGCACTGCAGTCGCCTCTCCACAGTATATGATCAAAACTTGTTGTGCCTACCTGTAGCGTATGCACCTTAAAGGAAAATTCAGCCGCATTGTCTGTGTTGCCTTGTCCGTGGCCTGTATTCACGATTCTCACCTTAGCACCGTTTGTTACTGCATCCGTCGGAACGCTTCTCAATGGGAGATACTGTTCCGGCGGATTGATCGAGTCGCCGTAAACAATTCTTGACTGCTGCCATAGATTTACAACTTTGTAAGGAACATTCTCCAGCTGGCCGCTTATGTAAGCAAACTTAACCGTCACAAGCCAGCCTCTTGTTCCGCCGATCCAGCTTTCGATGTAACTTCCCAGTCTCACATTGCCCTGAAGCAGTGTCATGTAATCAGTAACATCGAGCACAAAAACGCATTGCCCGGGATAACCGCCGCCGACAATGTTGTAAGGCGTTATCACTCTCGCGATCTCGTAGTTTGTATTGGTGTCAACGTACAGCTTTATCCATCCAAGCCTGTCCCAGGGGTCACACCCTGCCGCCGGACAAGCGATCGTGTAATACATCAGTATCTTCGAATACTGAAAATTTGAAGTGGCAGGAAGCGTGAAATTCGCGTAATGCACATCTGCCCAGTTCTGAAATTGCTGGTTGAAAGTCGTAACCCAAGTTGTATCAGCTTTTGCAGAATTGTTTGTAGCAGATGTGAACATCATTGCCAATACCATAACCGCTGAAAACAGAAAAACCCGAAACTGTATATTCTTTTTCATGGTGATTGAGTTTAAGTTCAATTAGCGGATGAAAATCTGTGTTTGTGTTTGAAGCATTTTAACTCTAAGGAAAATTTTATTCAACGGCAAATTGAGTGATTGAGGCGTTATCACAAAATCAAAGAGCCGCAACAAGTGCCGCGGCTCTTCTTTACCAGTTGGGTGGTTCGGGATGTATAAGCTATTCGAGAATCAGAAACGTCTCATTTCCCTTCTTCATTGACCTGAATTTCAACGGCTCTTTTGAAGGCGCACTCCTGAACTTCTCGTAAATCTCATGATCGATCCTCAAATCGGCTCCGTTTAATTCGGGAGTGAATGACTGAGTCTGGTCGCTGAGGTCCTTCAGGAACAAAGCAATTACCTCCGGTTCGGAATTCGGAGTGATCTTTCCGATGAAGAGATAAGCGTTGTTGTCGGATATCGAATAGTCAGTTGCATCAACGAAATCGTCACCGTTAAGGTCCGTTGCAACATACCCCGAAGTGAAATTGGCCGCATCATTGTCAATGAGGTTGTTGTCGGTTCCGTCAACGAATCCGTCCTGATTAACGTCTCCGCCGTAGAACACCCATTTCGTTCCCTTCTTTACCATATTATAACCGAACGCTTTTCCGGAGTCTGTGGTAAAATCATACGCTCTGTAGTTAGATGCAAACGCGCCGGTGGTTCTGCTCCATGTTTCAATTGCATTCCTGTGTTTGACATGGATGTAATAGTTCACACCGTTGGAAGCATTGTTGAAAACAAATGAGCACATGCCTGAAGTGTTCAGCAGTCCCTTTGCAGAGTCAACAATTGCATAAGGCGCCGAGGCGTTTCTAAGATACACTCTCAGTGTATCAGGTGTCATTATGTTCGCGCCCTGATCATAGAATCCTTCGATATGCACCTTAAGGTCAAGTACCTTTGCGTTTGTGTTTGTGCTGTTGATCCAGTCAATGATCCTTGCATATATCCTGCCCGGTCCGTCTGTGAGGCCGCCGTTCTTGGCGCGCAGGGCATGGAACTGATTGCTCATTACAAATGTGTTGTAATTCGGTCCTGCATATGCCACCGCAATAGCTGAATCATTTCCGGATCCGGCGATGCTTCTTGGAACGAATGCCGCAAAGCTTCCATTAACAGGCCTTATCAGGTCAGGATAATAGTTTCCGTCCCATTCGTCGTAGAGCGAATCCTGAGTTACCGTACTGAAGTAGTTCTTGCCTTTGAATTTCATGTCGGCCGGAACATTTATCTGCCAGTCATTTGCCACATACCTTGCTTTCAGATACTGCCTGAGAAAGATCGTATCAGCCGGATTTGCCCACCATGCAATATCGGGATCAACATATGTTAGAGTGTTGTGGAACAGCACAAATGACTTCTTGTTTGCCGCTGTGGATGCATCTATGAATGCCTTTATGGAATCACGCATTGCATCCGTCCAGTTTCCGCCCCTTCTGAAATTCATGAATACATACTTGAACGGCCTCAGTGTTCCGTTATAGTGCATCGGAATTGTGTCGAAGTTGCCGGCAAATCTTCCGTCAAGGTTGATCGCTCTCACGAGGCTGTCCCTGTCTGCAAGTCTTGTATATACTACTGCAAGCTGTTTTGCGACCCGCGGGGTTACGGTTCCTTTGAGAACATTGTCGCTTTGGTCTGTATCACCCGCAAACACGATTGAGTCAGTGACTGTGTAAACTGTTCCGGACGTGAATGTCCAGTTGGCAAATGTGACTTCCGCTGTACTGTTTGCCGGGATGTTCACTGACTGAGAATTTATATATCCTCCCGGGGAGATCTTTCTGAACACGGTGGCATTTGCAGAACTGACCGTGGAGCCGTTATAGACTTTTCCCTTCGGCTGTATTGTGGTTGAAGAGTAGTACTGCTCATTCAGGTCGCCAAGGCTTGAAATCCCGACATCAGTGTTTGAAATGCTTGTAATCACCGCCTCCATTCCCCATCTGTCCGTCCATGTAAACAATCCCAGCTGAGTGCCGACAGGCTTCATACCAAAAGAGGCAAAGTACGTGTTTTCACGTGTAGGTGTTTCATACTGAGAGGCCTGTATCCCGTATGCATCATCGCTTGAAGCAATTGCCGTCTGCTCGATCCCCACAAAGAATGTCGAACCTGAAGACGGCACCTTGTAAGGTATAGGATCGCTCACCCTGAATGTTACCAATGTATTGTCATCGCTTGCTTTCAATTTGTAAGGGTCTGACTTTGCAACAATGGTGCCCGTGTTGTCAAGCACAACCGCACGCACGATCTGGCCAGTACTGCCCGGCGCACCTATTACCTTTATCTTAACGTTCTTTATTCTCGTATTAGGGTCATCAATTCTGTATCTTGATAGCCAGTATCCTTCACCGAACCACCCTATTCCGCCGCTGTATCCTGCTGTGATGGTGTCATTGTATGACAGTACACCGGGATTTACACCCATTGCATAATATGCCTCGTCATTGCCCGAGTAGTCATCCGGCGGAACGTAAACTCTGACATTGGTAACTCCGTTCGAGATCGGCTGATACGGCGGGAAACTGACTACAGCTGTTTGTCCGCTTTGAAGATCTGATACGAAAACGGAATCAACATAGTAATTGGCTCCTGTCATCTCAATGTACACATACGAGTTTTGAAAAGGTGTCGCGCCTTCATTTTTTATGTAGGCCTTTATTGTGTCCTGGTAAATGTATGTTCTCGGATACTGTCCTTTGGCATATACCTGGTACACAGCCATATCAGTGCCTGAAGGAGCATAGTCAACTCTTATGTTGTCAAGATACAGACTGTTTGAATTGAAATAGTCAGCTACGAATGCTAACTGTACGGTATTGTTAGGCAGATAGACCGTTTGTGTTCCCCACTCTGAATTTGCCGGAACGTAGAATCCTGATGTTGGCGCTCCTGTCTGAAGACTGGTTCCTGTAATGGTTTCGAGGTAGTACCATTCATCGTCCCCGTCAAGCCGGTAATAAATGTAGAGGTCGCTGTAAATGTACGGACCTGCAGATGCCCCCTTGAGTCTGAGTGTATTGTCGTACGGCGCATAAGCATGATCGAAGATCAGCGACTCACCGGATGTCGGCGAAAAGACATCGGTGATCATTGAATCAACGTCACCGTCCCAGTAATAGCCGTCGTAAAAGGCAGAGTAGTCGCCGCTTCCGAAACCGCTTACGCCGTAGTAGTTTGACCAGACAATACTTCCCCATCCGCCGGGATTGCTCCATCCGGTCGGAGGGAATGTTCCGGATTCAAAGTCCTCGCTCAGCAGTTGTCCGTTTGAGTTGACTGCCAGTGCAAAGACCGCCAGAACAGCAAGCATTCTTTTTAGAGATTTCATTTTTCTCCTTTTATGGTTTATTTTTGTTGATTTCATTTGCACAAAAGATTAAGGCCTCTCCGTACTTAAGAAACAGGTTCTTAATTCACCGACCGTTTCGTATGGCGTTACGATGTCTGATCCGGGAAATGAGTACTGGAGAAGCCTTAAAAATTTAAAGAACCGCATCGCACGCCATAGTGCTGCAAATCTAAAGTAAGTTGTTCAGATGGTCAAAGAAAAAAACTTCCGGTTTTAGAAAGATTGATGCCTGAGATGGGAATCATTTACTCCGAAAAGCCCGTTTCCTGCGATTAATCACACATTTTACTAATTGATTTTTAGATAATCCAAACTGCCAGATGAAGAAGTCCCGACTGATTACATTGCTGAGTTCACTTTCTCCAACAGAAATGCGGGAGTTCTGCGATTATGTCAGGTCTCCGTTCTTCAACAGGAACAAGAACCTTATCTCTTTGATTGACCTGCTGAGGAAGTTCCATCCCGAATTTGACAGCAAGGACATTTCTGATGAGGCGATTTCTTCGAAACTTTTTCCTGCATCTGATCATGACTATTTCAGAATAAGAAATCTGACCTCTGATCTTCTTGCACTCTGTAAGGACTTTCTTGCACAGTTGTATTACAGGGACGAATCGGTTTTTTATCCGACCTATCTGCTTGAGAAGCTCAGGGAAAAGGACCAGCATTTCCTTGTCGAGCAGTCTCTGAAAACGTTTACCCGGGAGCTTGAGTCTGCAAAGGCAAAAGATGAATTCTATTTGCTGAGATTAAGCGAACTGAGTCAGCAGAAACATTTTTACAGCATCACCCGGGATCCTCTCGGAAGCCACAAGCTGTTTCAGGAGGATTTCGATAATTTTCTTGAATACTCGCTCCTGCGGCTTCTGAAGTTCTACTGCATCATGATACATGACAAAGTGCAGACCAATCTCGATTTTGATATGAAGATGTTTGAACAGGTTCTCGATTATGTTAAGGATTCATCAAAGCTGAAAAATCCCACACTAAGGATCTACTCCGGCATACTGAAGCTGCTGCTTGACAGAAAGGAAGCAAATTTCTTCAGCCTGAAAAGACTCAAAGAGGAAAACTCCTTTCTGCTTTCGCGTGAAGACCGTTACATGCTTGACCTCTACATGAGCAGTTTCTGCGCTGATCATTTCAACACAAAGGCCGACAACCGGTTTACGAGGGAGCACTTTCTGATCTCAAAGGACCAGTTCGAGAGGAATGAAATGACTGTAGGAAGAATGCTTTATCCTGATTTCATCATTCATGTAAAGATCGCAACGAGGGTCGGAGAATATGAATGGGCAGAGCAGTTCATGAACCGGTACGAATCGCAATTGCCGGAAGAAGAAAGACAGATATGCATTGATTTCTGCAACGGATATATGGCCTATTACAAGGGAGAATTTGCCAGGGCCCTCGATCTTCTTTCAAAGTCAAACTTCTCGAGAAACCTTCTCAAGACTCAGGTTAAGATCCTGATACTTCAGTGCTATTATGAACTCGGTTATACAGACCAGGCATTCTCTTTCATTGATTCATTCAGGAAGTTTCTGGAAAGAGACGAAGAGATTGTCACTGAGTATAAGGAGTCGTTCCATAAGTTCCTTAAGTCTGTTTACGAACTACTGCGCATAAAGGAAAAAGCAGGAAGCGGGAAAGGCGGTCAGAAGACCGTTGCCTTAGAAAGATCACTGAGCAACGGCATGTCGAATCTGTTCGGAATAAAATTATGGCTCCGCGAAAAACTGGATGAGCCGTAAGACTGAATTTCGCGGAGCCGTAATGTAATAATTGTTACGGGACTATCTTGCTCACGAAGTTGAACGCGTTGTTGTCTCCGATCGTAAAATCGGATCCGTCAACAAATCCGTCTCCGTTGAGATCCGTTCTTACATAGCCTGAAACAAAGTTGCTTGCATCATTGTCAACCGCCTGAACATCCGTTGCATCTACAGCGCCGTCCTGATTGACGTCGCCGCTGAAGAAGACCCATCTTGTGCCTTTAAGTCTCATGTTGTCTCCGAATGCCTGGCTCTGAGCCGATGTGAAATTGTAAACAAGCGATGATCCGACATTGTAAACCTGCGGAGCCGCACTCCATGTCTCTATGCTGTTCCTGTGCTTCACGGCAATGTAATAATTTCCGTTCGGTGCATTAGGAAAGAGCACCTGCACGGTCAGTGTTACGGAATCAACGACCCCCTTCGCTGAATCAACGACAGCATAAGGAGAACCCGCATTCCTGAGCTGGATCCTTACCGTGTCTCTCATGTTCATTCTCTGTGTGGAACTGTTGTACATCCCTTCAGGAGTCAGTGTCAAGCTTGCGACAGCAACACCGGGACCCATTGTATGCCTTGCAAAGTCATTCATTGCGGTCACAGTGACTGTGTTCAGAGATGTATTAACCGTTCCTCCGCCAGTAGCATATGTCGCCCCCGCATCGGTTGATTTCAGCATTTTAAGATTCGCTTCAACATTCCCGTTAAGTTCCGAGTCATCATACCTGAATACCCCGGTCGCATTCAGCCCGCTGTTATTCTCCGGCCTTATTACATAATACCTCTTGACTGACTGCCCTCCGGGTATTGTCTGAGCCGCGTGGCCTCTTCTTACTTCGGTCAGACCGAGATTTGCTGAAGAAGTCAGCGATACGCCGAATCCCGCCACATTGAAATTCGAAGGAGCATTGATCTGCCTTGTAGTGGTTATGTATCCGCTGTTACCTGTGATAACATTGCCTGAAGTTTCAAGCAGAGAAGCTCCTGAAAGAAATGTGATGATCTTTCCGTTCAGGTCAAGCTTGCCGAGGTTCACTCTCAGAAGGCCTGGAATGCTGAAGTTTTGCGTGACTGTTACGCCTGATGCATTGCTGATCGTCATGTTTGCATAGTTCACATTCGAATGTACGGTGCTTTGGGGAGTTGTTCCGGAGTATTCGATCGTACTTCCTCCGGTGATGATAGTGCCGTTAACAGCCATCGGGCTTGCGCCGCCTGTTAGCTTGAGTTGTCTTGAGGTTATGTCAAACGTGGCTCCGTTCTCTATCTGCAGGTAAGCCAGCGAGTGCGTCGATGAAAGCTGGACATATGTTCCGTTCAGGATCTGCAGATTAGGGGATGTGAATGCTCCTGTCCCCGTCAGGTATCTGACCTGCGATCTTGTTGCCGGCACTGACTCGAAATAGAAATTGTAAGCGTTTATGATTCCGTTGTTTACGATCGAATCTCCAAAGTGCCGGATCGTACCGGATGAATTGCCTGTTGAGATCGTGCCGTTGTTGAAGATGTCGTTGTAAGTGTAAATGGCATAACCTCCGGCAACAACACTGAAAACGGCTGATGTGTCAACCGTCAAAGTATTTGTAAGAGCGGATACATTCGGAAACTGAGTGCTGTAAATATTTGTGACACCCGTCCTTACTCTTAAAGGAGCATTGAAGTACGCAGTGGAATAGATGTCAAGTGTTACGTTTCCGAAGGATTCCACAATCCCTGAATCTGTTACCTCCGATCCGTTGATCTGCTGAAAAGTACAGTTTCCTCCGGTACCGTCAAGTTTCAGGGTCTTTCCGCTGAGGTTTACTGTAGAATTTGCTCTGGCAGTAAAATTGATACCAAAGCTGGCAACAATCCTCAGGTCATCCTCAAAGTTCAGCGAAGAGCCGGCCGTGATTTCCGTATTTCCGGATGTTATGATTCCGCTGCCAACCGAATTCAGATTTCCGTCAAGGCTCAGGTTATATGCGCTTATGGTTCCGTTGTTAGTGAATTCAGGTCCGGAGATCGTTACCCTTCCCGATGTGTTTCCTGTTGAGACAATCCCGTTATTCACAAGGTTTGAATGTGCCAGAATGGTATATCCGCCTGCAAGCACGTTAAGCGTTCCCGGAGCATCTATCAATATTTCGCCATAAAAGTTTGCCACATTCGGGAAATTACTGCTGTAAACCGTAGTAGTACCGGTAACTACCTTCAGCCTCACAATGAATGAAGAAGTATTGAGGAGGTCAAAGGTTACATTGCCGAGCGTATTGAGATTTCCAAGTGAACCGGTTACCGATCCGTCATTCATTCTGAAGAACTTACTTCCGCTTGTTCCGTCAAGTGTGAGTATGTAACCACCCATATCAATTTTACCTCCTGAGTTTATCTGCAGCAGGTTCGACACGGAAGTTGAAATTGAAACATTGCTTTGCATAAGCATCAGACCGCCGTTCGTAACATAAACGTTTACGGCGCTCCATGCTCCGGCGCCTGATACCCTGACGGTATCATTGATATAAACATTATGACTGCTTATGGTTCCTGTATTGGAAAAGATAGGGCTGAAGAATTCATTGGCTCCACTTGAATTCCCTGTTGACAATGTCCCTGCGCAATCAACAGAATCCATGAATCTGAGAGTATAGCCACCTGCAAGGACCCTCAATTCTGCCGACGGGTCTATCGTAACTTTTTCTCCGAATATGGCTACATTCGGGAAGTTACTGCAATAGCCGGAAGTCACTCCGTTTACGATCCTGAGTCTTGTATTGAAAATGCTTGAAGTTACAAGGTCAAGTGTGACACTCCCGAGCATTTCAATGCCTCCCGAGCTCAGAGATGAACCGCCGCCGTTGATCCTAAGAGTCTTTGAGCCTGTTGTGCCGTCCATCCTGAAAATGTGATTGTTCGGATTAAGAGTACCGCCTCCGGCTATTGTAAATGTTGAACCTGATGCTGTTCCGATAATTACATCAGAGCCCAACCTGAACATAGCGCCGCTGTTCACATTAATGCTGACCGCAGACCATGTTCCTGCCCCGCTCACGGTTATCGTGTCTGAGAATGATAGATTGTATGAACTGATGCTGCCGTTGTTTACAAGCGTGGCGCCTCTGAAATCATTGTTGCCGCTGCTGTTTCCTGTTGCAATTGTTCCGTTGTTTGTCACATTCGCAAGAAATTGCGTAGTGTATCCTCCGGGCTGGGTTGCAAACACCGCACCCGCGTCAATAGTAACATTACCGGTGAAGTCTGCAATGTTCGGAAAGTTGGCGCAGTAAACGTTCGCATCCGTGCTTACTTTTAGCGCACAGCTTACAACCGAACCCGAGTTCTTTACGAATACGAGGCCGCTGCCGTTGAGCCTCAAAGTTCCTGCTCCGGAAACCGTGCCGCCGCTCATGGTCATATCATCTCCGCTTCCCTGTCTTATCTCAAGGAATGAGGAGGATGAAATTGACACTGCACTTCCGTTGTCAATAGTCAGCTGATCAACAGGAATAGTTATTCCTGCGGGAACAGTTACTGTGTGAGGGCTCCGGATATTTACGGAGCCGGCGGAATCCGCCGTGGGGTATGAGGATACTGAGATGCTCCAGGTGGATCCGTTGTTTGTAGAAACATCCCATGTGGAAGGGATGTCCCAGTTTCCCGAAATCCTGGATCTGAAGATGTTCTGCGCATCGGCATCAAATCCTGACATAAAAAGAACCATAATGCCCAGAACAGTAAGAGTCGTTTTCATAGCTTTGGGATTTAGATTTATCAAATCACTTACACGATTCGCCTCATTCAACTGCATGCAGGCAATCTATATTGTGCCCGCATGCAGTTGTATTTCCTGAATGCGAAAACTTTTTATGATTCAGCATCCGGATAGAGCGTAAGGCGAATGGCTTAAACCCAAAGCCATATCGGTCAGCGGAAATTACCTGGCTGACTGTCTTCTGAAAGAACGAATGCAATAACAAATTTTATGGCAGAAGCGCTGATGCAAAATTACGGAGTAACCTTACCAACGAAATTTGCCGCATTGTTATCGCCTATGGTGAAATCAGTTCCGTCAACGAATCCGTCGCCGTTGAGGTCTGACGTGACATATCCTGCTACGAAGTTAGAAGCGTCGTTGTCAATTGTCTGCACATCGGTTGCATCCACCGCTCCGTCCTGATTTACATCACCGCTGAATATAAGCCACCTGGTTCCTTTCAGCGTAAGGTTGCTTCCGAACGCTTTGTTCTGTGCATTGGTGAAATTGTAAATGAGTGAAGAACCGACAGTGTACGGTTGAGCAGTTGCGCTCCATGTCTCTATGCTGTTTCTGTGCTTAACGGCAATGTAGTATGAACCGCTTGGAGCATTTTGAAAAAGAACCTGAACTGCCAGTGTAACAGAGTCAACAATTCCGTAAGCCGAGTCAATGACCGGGAAAGGATTTGAGGATCCTCTGAGCTCGATCTTCACAGTGTCCTTCATATTCAGGCGCTGTACCGATGTATTGTAGAATCCCTCAGGCGCAACGGTGATGCTCGAGAATGATGCGCCCGGCCCGAGCGTGTGCCTTGCAAAATCATTGATCGAATTCACTGTGACTGTATTGTTCACCGTATCCACTATGCTCAGTCCACCGACAAAGAAGGAAGCTCCCACATTAGTTGACTTCAGCATTTTCAGCGAGGACTCAGTATTTCCGTTGAGTTCTGAGTCATCATATCTGAAGGAGCAGGTAGCGTTGAGTCCGTTGTTGTTGTCAGGCCTTATGACATAATATCTCCTGATCGAAGTATCTCCCGAAACAAGATAGAATCCGTGTCCGCGCCTGACCTCCGTGAGCCCGAAGTTCTCCGTGGATGTAAAGACAGCTCCGAAGCCGGCTACATTAAGGTTGTTCGGCGCATTAATGTTTCGTGTTGTGGTAATGTATCCGGTTGTTCCTGTAACCGTGTTTCCCGGAGTCTCCGAAAGCGATGCATTGGCCGCAAAGTTGATCACCCTGCCGTTAAGGTTTAGGTCACCGTTAATTATGTTCAGAAGGCCGTAGATCGTGAAGTTCTGTCCGACCGTCACGCCCGCAGGGTTGTTTATGTTGAGGTTGATGTAGTTGATATTATTATGCACCATTGTCTGCGCCGCAGTCCCTCCGTACTCGATCGTTCCGGATGTGTTAATGAAACCACCGCTCACGGATATCGGACTTCCCCCACCGGTAAGCTTCAGAGTGTATGAACCGATATCAAGCGTTGCTCCCTGGTTGATCGTCATTACCCTGAAACTGTGATTGGAAGTCATAAGCAGATAAGTGCCGTCGTAAATTGTACACACATTTGACGTGAATGCGCCTGTGCCGCTCACGTTTCTCACCTGACCTGCGGCGCTCACCTGATCAGACTCAAACCTTATCTCATCAACGGAGATCGTACCGTTGTTGATGATATAGTTACCAAAGTACCTGACCAATCCCGAAGAACTACCCGTTGCGAATGTCCCGTTATTTACAATGGAATCTCTCAGTGTCAGCGTGTATCCGCCTGCCAGCACCCTGAATGTTGCACCGGGATCAATGAAGAGTGAGTTCTCCATTGTGGTTGTGAACGGGCTTGCAGAGTTGTAGATCTGAGTTATGCCCGTCTTTGTGTAAACCGGGGCCTTGAATATTCCGCCGGTATTGATGTTGATGTTCACTGTTCCGAAACATTCGATCTTCCCGGTCTCCATTGTTGTTGAGCCGATCTCCTGCGAATAGGAAACAGAGCCTGTCGCTCCGTTCAGTGTCAGCTTTCTTCCATTCAGGTCCAGGCTCGAATTTGTCTTCAGAAGAATGCCCTGAGCACCTGTACCACCGAAGTTCAAATCTGAAAGCAGAGTGGCTGTTATTCCGGAGTTTATCTGAAGCCCGGAAGTTGTCCAGCTTCCCGAACTGGTGATGTTGCAGTCAGAGCTTATCTCAAAGTTTGATGCGCTGATGGTGCCGGTGTTTATGATGGCGGGGCCGTTCATCCTGAAATTACCGGAAGAGTTTCCTGTTGAAATGGTGCCGTTGTTTGTGACCGCTGCGTTACCGGTTATAGTATATCCGCCGGCAAGAACACGAAGATTTGCGCCTGCATCCACAGTGATGTCGTTGTTGAAAACTGCATTGAAAGGACTGCTGCTGTTGCTCACTGTCGTAATGCCCGAAACAACCTTTAGCTTTGCTCCGAACAGTGCGCCTGTTACGATATTGATGCTGACAGTGCCCACTGTGTTCAGGGTTCCAAGAGAAGCAACAATCCCGCCGTTAACTACAGTAAATGCTTTTGAAGAGGATGCCGCACCTAAGGTCAGCGTGAATCCGTTGAAGTCCAGAAATCCGTTTCCGTTTACCTGCAAAGCCGTTGTGACTGATGTGCTGTTGATAGCAATGTTGTTCATCAGCTTCACTGAACTGTTTGCCAGAAAGTTTATCTCATTTCCCGTCCAGCTTCCCGCACCGTACAGATCAGTCGTATCGCTGAAGTTTACTGTACTTCCGTTTATGTTTCCGTTGTTAGTTACCGTGTTTCCGGCAAAGTTGTATGCAGCGGAAGAGTTGCCGGTTGACATCGTACCGTTGTTTATGAGATTACCGTATATCTTAGTTGTATATCCCCCTGCCGCTGTGTTCATTACAGCTCCCGCATCAACAGTTACATTTCCAAACAACTCTGCTACAAAGGGCGATGCTCTGTTCTCAACAGTTACATTTGCCTTTGCCGTAAAAGGTGCTGAAACAGACGACCCTGTGTTTAGCGAGATCAGAGTCCCCGAAGCATTTGCCCAAAGATTTCCGGTTCCGTCAATTTGCCCTGTGTTTTCAACCGAAAGATCATCACCCGTTCCGTTAACTATGCTTAATGTGCCGCCCGCACTTATTGTGATCTTACCTCCGCTGGTGACCGTCAGCTGATCTATCCTTATCAGCGGCGTAACCGGAACTGTCACTATATGGCCTGAACGCACTGAAACAGCGCCGGCTGAATCTGCTGAAGGATAAGTCGTAGTGGAAGTGTTCCATGTGCTTCCGTTGTTGGTGGAAATTTCCCAGGTTCCGGGTACATTCCAGCTGCCTGTGACTCTTGACCTGTATTGATTCTGCGCATTTGAGTCGCTCTGGAAGAACGCCAGCGCAACCAATACACAAATCGCAAATGTTAGTCTCATGGTTTTGAATGATTTTGGGTTATTGGATTATGTTCAAACTTTTTTTGATTTCATATTGCATCAACCGGAAATATGTTCGCAGACAATTCGAGCATCAGGCAATTGCCATTGATCAACGTATCGAACCAAAAGATAAAGGCCCGCCAAAGAATCATCTCATCTTCCTTGAATTGAGCGGGCCGCCGGAATTCATACTGCTGAAATCTATCAGGACTTTTCCGCAATTCCAAAGAAATTTCTTCCGTGCTTTAGAGGCGCCCGGATGAGCTGTTCGATGCAGATCAGTCAATTCGATTCTATTCTTGCAACTTTTGCAAAGTTAGAATGAACATTTTTAGAAACTTCGCAACAAAGAACCGACGCTGATCTCTAAACACTCTGCACAATTCAATCAGCCTGTAGCCTGACCCTCTGCCATGTAAATCATATAGCATTGGTTTCATTAGGCAAAAGAGCAGGTTCATGCTGGTAAAAATTACAGCCGCATAAGTAAGCGCAGTAATGTGGATCATCAATAATACAGGTCAATCAGATGCGCTCACCACGTTCAATAATCACTCTTATCAGGATCGGGAATTTCACCATTCCAATTCTGAATGTGCTATTCTTCTTCTTCAGCTCTCAGTTTTTCGAGAACGGAGAAATCTTCAAGCGTCGTAACATCCCCGCGCACTTCTCCGCTGTGAGCAAGCTCCCTGAGCAGCCTTCTCATTATCTTTCCGCTTCTTGTCTTTGGCAACGCATCGGTGAATCTGATGTCATCCGGCCTTGCAAGAGCACCGATCTCCTTTACCACCCAGTCTTTCAGCTCGTTCTTGAGTTCATCGCTCGGCGTCTGGCTTCCTTCAAGCGTTACGAATGCGCACACTGCGCTTCCTTTGATCTCGTCAGGCTTGCCTACCACAGCGGCCTCCGCCACCTTTGAATGTGCCACAAGCGCCGATTCGATCTCAGCAGTGCCCAATCTGTGGCCGCTCACATTGAGAACGTCATCCACCCTTCCCATAACCCAGAAGTAACCGTCTTTGTCTTTCCTTGCACCATCGCCCGTGAAATAGATCCCCGGAAACTCGCTCCAGTACTGCTTCCTGTATCTTGCATCATCTTTGTAAATCGTCCTCAGCATCGCGGGCCACGGTTTCTTTATTACAAGCAATCCTCCGCTTCCTTTCTTCACGGGATTTCCTTTCTTGTCAACAACTTCGGGTTCGATCCCGAAGAACGGAAGTGTACCTGAACCGGGCTTTGTCGGAGTTGCTCCCGGAAGCGGCGTTATCATTATGGCGCCGGTTTCAGTCTGCCACCATGTGTCAACTATAGGGCACTTGCCCTTGCCTATCTTCTTGTGATACCACATCCATGCTTCGGGGTTTATCGGCTCGCCTACCGTGCCTAGCAATCGGAGAGAATTCAGCTCATACTTTTCCAGCCAGTGGTCTCCCCATTTTATGAATGCACGGATTGCAGTTGGGGCGGTGTAGAATATTGTGACTTTGTACCTGTCTATCATCTGCCAGAATCTGTCCGGGTGTGGGAAGTTTGGCGCACCTTCGTACAGCATCACTGTAGCACCGCACTGCAGCGGGCCGTAAACCACATAGCTGTGCCCGGTCACCCATCCGATGTCGGCAGTGCACCAGTAAATGTCTTCATCGTTAAGATCGAACACATATTTGGAAGTAAGGTATGTTTGAACTGAATAGCCGCCGGTTGTGTGATAGATTCCCTTTGGTTTACCAGTTGTGCCGCTTGTGTAAAGTATGAAAAGCGGATGCTCGGAGTCGAGTTTTTCGGCGGCGCAGATCTCTGAAACATCTTCCATCTCTTCATGATACCATTTGTCAAACATGTCGTTCCATTTCACATCACAGCCGCACCTCTTCACCACTATTACATTCTTAACGCTCGGGCAATGCGGAAGCGCTTCGTCAACGTTGTTCTTCAGATGAACGATCTGCCCTCTCCTGAATGCTCCGTCAGCTGTGATCACCATTGAGGCTTCAGCATCCGTGATCCTGTCAACAAGAGCGTTCGATGAAAATCCTCCGAATATCACGGAATGCACTGCGCCTACCCTTGCGCAGGCGAGCATTGCTACTACTGCTTCGGGAATCATCGGCATGTAAATGCAGACCCTGTCGCCTTTCTTCACTCCAAGCCTCTTGAGAACGTTTGCAAACTTGCATACCTCCACAAAAAGCTGATTGTATGTAAGTGATCTCGTATCACCGGGCTCGCCTTCAAAGAACAACGCAACTTTGTTCTTCCTGCTTCCTGCAACATGCCTGTCGAGGCAGTTATGGGACAGATTAAGCTTGCCTCCGGCAAACCACTTTGAGTGGGGCGCCTTCCACTGAAGCACCTTGTTCCACTTTCTGAACCAATCAAGCTCTTCCGCGGCCTGCGCCCAGAATTTCTCGGGGTTCTTTACGGACTTGTCATAAAGCTTTTTGTATTCCTGAAAAGATCTTATCCTCGCCTTTGAAGAGAAGTTCTTCGGAGGTTTGAACAATCTGTTTTCGCGGGACAATGAAGTTATGTGCTTTTCTTCAGATTGGTTCTTCCGGGGCATATATTTGTTTTTTAATTTGTCAAAATCTACGCAACACATAGTAGAGTTGAAATGCAAAGAACAGGTACCCGGGTGTTTCGATCTCTGAACCGGAATGTTCACGAAGTCCTGGCACGCGCAATGCTGTTCTTAAGAATCAGTTGACACCCGCACAGGCAGAAATACGAATCTCCTTCAGCTGAATCATTTGCCGCAGCTTAGCAGTGCTGCACAAATTTGCGGATATCCGGTTTCACTCCACCGGCCTACGGGATCGAACTTGTCCCATGCACTGCCCGGATCAACGAACTGTCTGATCTGAACTTATCGCTTCATGCTGAATGAACTCCTTATGTAATTTACTTACAGAACTAAAATGAGTAATTTTGAAAAACTTTCTTATGACCAAGACCGCATTCGTATTCCCCGGACAAGGTTCTCAGGCAGTAGGCATGGGCAAAGATCTGTACGATTCCTTTGACCTTGCAAAAGATATCTACTCAAAGGCAGATGAGATAATGGGTCTGCCGCTAAGTGCAATTTCTTTTGAGGGACCTGCCGAACTGCTTACACAGACTCACATCACACAGCCGGCTTTGTTTGTACATTCATACATACTCACAAGGCTGATCAACGACAAACTGACCGCAGATACAACCGCGGGGCATTCGCTTGGCGAATACACCGCAAATGTTTATGCCGGATCACTTGGCTTTGAAGACGGTCTGAAGCTTGTAAAGAAACGAGGCGAACTGATGCTTGAATCGGGCTTAAGCAGGCCGGGAACGATGGCCGCAATAATCGGAATGAATGAAGAACAGATTGACGCGATATGCAAGACTGCAAGTGAGAATCAAATCGTTCAGCCCGCAAATTACAATGCTCCCGGACAGATCGTTATTTCGGGGGATGTTGATGCAGTGCGCAGGGCAATGGCAATCGCCAAGGCAGAACCTTTCAAAAGCAAGATGGTGAAAGAGCTTCAGGTGAGCGGTGCATTTCATTCCGACCTTATGCTTCCCGCTTCGGAAGAACTTCGCTCGGCGATATACAATACTGAATTCAGGGATGCGTCCATACCTGTCTACACAAATGCTGAGGCTGAACCGATCCAGCTGAAGGACGGAATAAGGAATTCATTGTTCAGGCAACTTATCTCCTCCGTTAAGTGGATGCAGTTGATTACGAGTATGGTGAAGGAAATGCGCGTGACGAAGTTCTATGAGATCGGCAGTGGTAAGGTTCTCTCAGGGCTCATCAAAAGAATTGCTCCGGAAGCCGAGACGTTCAGCATTGGAACTGCCGACGACCTTAGATCACTCGCGAACTGAATGAGCGCAAGCAAAGAATACAAAGAATACTTAGAGTTCAACGGGCTGAAGATAGACCCGGTAATATTCACTCAGGGATTCGTGCCGGGATGCGAACTGAGCATTTGCGGCGGCAGGTGCTGTCACTGGGGCGTATATGTGGATGTGAATTTTGTGCCGGTGATCCTTGAGCACAAGGAGAAGATAAAGGCAGTGATGGACAAGCATCAGCCCAAAGACGAAAGCGCATGGTTTGAGGAGGAGCCTGAAGAGGACAACGACTTCCCTTCCGGCTATGCATTGGGCACAGAGGTTTTCGACGATGCTTCAGGAAGAAGCAGGTGCGTGTTCAATGACAGTATCGGGCGCTGCTCACTTCAGGTTATGGCTGTTGAGAACGGAATGCACAAGTGGGCGATCAAACCCGAGTACTGCATTATGTATCCCCTCGCTATCATTGACAAAGTTCTCACCTGCGACCTTGACCATGCGGACAGGCTTGATTACTGCGGGACGAAACATCCCGAAAATTATACGCAGACTGTTTTTGAAGCGATGACCGAAGAACTGATACACATAGTCGGCAATGACGGTTATATTTTTCTCAAAGAACACTATGAACTGAATTACAAAGGCAAGATCAATTTCACAAAAGAAAAAAAGGAGAAAGTTTGAGCTTCACGGGAAAGACGGTGATTGTCACCGGAGGATCACGCGGCATAGGCAAAACGATCGCTGAAGAGTTTGCAAAGTCGGGTGCGCAGGTTGTCATTACATATAAGAATGCTGTTGATGCGGCTCACTTCGATTCGCTCGGCATCAGGCATCATCAGTGCGATGTTGCCGATCAGAGCTCTGTGCAGGCGCTTGTTGATGCCGTTATTGCGGATTATCAGAAGATAGATGTGCTTGTGAACAACGCCGGCATAACAAAGGACGGACTACTTATGAGAATGAGCGAGGATGACTGGGATGCAGTGATAGACACCAACCTCAAGGGCGTATTCAATATGACGAAAGCTGTCACAAGGCACATGATGGGAAAAAGGTACGGAAAGATCGTGAACATTACATCGGTTGTCGGCATCACCGGTAATCCCGGACAGGCAAATTACGTCGCTTCAAAATCGGGTGTGATAGGCTTCACAAAATCTGTTGCCAAAGAGCTGGCTTCTCGAAGCATCAACATAAATGCAGTAGCACCGGGATTCATAGAGACAGAGATGACGGGCAAGCTGTCCGATGAAGTTAAGGCAAAGTATCTTGAGGCGATCCCGCTTAAGAGGCTCGGCAGTGGAAAGGATGTCGCGGACCTTGCGATGTTCCTTTCATCAGACCACTCATCTTACATAACCGGCCAGGTCATTTGCGTTGACGGCGGCCTTGTGATGTAGCAAATGCAAATTAAAAACTCATCATCAATGATCAGGAAGAATTCACGGGTTACAGCGATCGCTTTGGCTTTCACCGTTGCTTACATAATGCTTTCACTGGCTTCAATGCAGGGCTGCGGCGGCGATCCGCTGATAGGTAAGATCTTTTACTACTACGATGACAGCTCAAAGCTGATCGCCGCGTTTGAGAAAGATACCTTTTATTATGTCATCAGGCAGAAGTCTCCCGTATCTCCGCAGGAAATTGCAGTAGGCCACAAGACCAAGTACACGATCACCAAAAATCCCGACAACACAATGCTTGTGACACTTGAGAAGAAACCGACCTTCTGGGAGAAGAACACATGGCTGATAAGGATGAAGGATCCTAACACTCTTGAGTCAGTGGAGTCGGGAAAGACTTACACAAGAACGGAGGACAGGAGTCTTCTCAAGAAATAGAGTAATTCGAAGAATGTTTCTAAAAGAATGAATTAACGCTGAACACAAAATGGGAAAGCAGATAAAGTTAAGAAAGAAAGAATTTGTTACCGATTCGGGAATAGAAGTGCCGGAATTTCTGAGCGAACCGGTTTCATCAATACCTCCCGGAGAATTTCCCTACACCCGCGGTGTACACTCGTCAATGTACAGGTCAAAGTTCTGGACAATGAGGCAGTATGCGGGATTTGCAACCGCAGAAGAGTCAAACAAGCGCTATAAGTTTCTCATCAACTCCGGGACAACCGGGTTATCAGTGGCATTCGATCTGCCAACGCAGATCGGTTATGATTCGGACGATCCAATGAGCGAAGGCGAAGTCGGGAAAGCGGGCGTTGCGATAAATTCTCTTCAGGATATGGAAGTTCTGTTCGACGACATATCACTTGACAAGGTGACCACATCAATGACTATCAATGCAACTGCATCACTGCTTCTTCTCATGTATGTTGCAATTGCAAAGAAGCAGAACGCCGATCTCAGGAAGCTGTCGGGCACCATTCAAAATGACCTGCTTAAGGAATACATAGCAAGAGGGACATACATCTACCCGCCCAAGCAGTCAATGAGGCTTATCACGGACATATTCAAATGGTGCAGTGAGAATCTGCCCTCATGGAATACGATCTCAATAAGCGGATATCACATCCGCGAAGCCGGATCAAGCGCAGTGCAGGAAGTTGCGTTCACGCTTTCGGACGGCATCGAATATGTAAGGTCAGCGATAGCTTCAGGGCTTGATGTTGATGCCTTTGCAAAGCGATTATCATTCTTCTTCAACTCTCACAACAACTTTATTGAGGAAGTTGCAAAGTTCAGGGCGGCAAGAAGGCTTTGGGCGAAGATCATGAAGGAGAGATTCAACGCAAAGGACCCGAACAGCATGAAACTCAGGTTCCATGCGCAGACGGGCGGCTCCACGCTTTCTGACAAGCAGATCGAGAACAACATTGTGCGCGTTACCATTCAGGCGCTTGCCGCGGTGGTTGGAGGTTGCCAGTCGCTTCACACAAATGCCAAAGACGAAGCGCTCGCGCTTCCCACAGAAGGATCTGTTCAGACCGCATTGAGGACACAGCAGATAATAGCCTATGAAAGCGGCGTGGCCGACAGTGTTGACGTGCTCGGAGGTTCTTACCTTGTGGAACACATGACGGATCAGATAGAAGAGAAAGCTATGGAATATATCACGAGAATTGATGAACTTGGCGGAGCGCTCAAGGCGATAGAGTACGGCTTCCAGAAGAATGAGATAGAAAAGCATGCCTACGAACTTCAGAGACAGCTTGAGAGCAAGGAGATCATTGAAGTGGGCGTAAATGAATTTGAGACCGATGCACATGAAGAGCACACACTGCTCAAGATAGATGACTCCGTAAGGGACAGGCAGATCGAGCGGCTAAAGAAACTGCGCTCCTCAAGGGACAACGAGAAAGTTACCCGTTGCCTTGATACAGTTAAGGAAAAGGCCATGACGGACGAGAACCTTTTGCCTTATCTCCTCGAAGCGGTTGAGAGTTACGCAACCGTTGGCGAGATCTCAAATTCCCTGCGCGAAGTCTGGGGCGAGTATAAAGGAATATAGCAAAACGCTGAAAAGAACAAATATGAAGAACAAGGTAGTCTGGGTCACAGGAGCATCCACGGGAATAGGCAAAGCAATTGCCGAGAAGTTCTCGAAGGAAGGATGCATAGTAGTGGTTACAGCAAGAAGAAAATCCAGGCTTGTCCGCATAGTGAGCGAGATCAAGTTTGCCGGAAGAGAGGCGAGCGCATTCGTTTGCAACGTAATGTCTGAGAGGAGCGTGTTCCTCACGGCGAAGCGCATACGCGAGAAGTACGGCACAATAGATGTGCTCATCAACAATGCCGGCGCGACTGTGTTCAAATCATTTCTCGAGACAAAGACACAGGATTACAACAACGTCATTGACACAAATCTGAAGGGCCCGTTCATTTGCATGAAGGCAGTGCTTCCGCAGATGATAAAGAAGAAGCACGGAAGCATCATCAACATACTTTCCGTAGCCGCGAGCACCGCATTTGAGAACAGCGCGGTTTACTCCGCATCAAAGGCCGGCATGAGTGCAATGGCAAACTGCATAAGGACCGAAGTACGAAGATACGACATAAAGATCTGCAACATCTTCCCCGGCGCAGTTGACACCGCGATGTGGGAAAGCAAGGCGCGCCAGCGCTACCGCAACCGCATGATGACCCCCGCCGACATCGCCGAGATCACATTCGATGTTTACAACAAACCGAAGAAAGTCGTGATAGAAGACCTCATCGTACGGCCGGTGAGGGGGGATATATGAGGGGCCTGGTGTTCGTTAATTTCATTAATTGAAGAGATCAGGAATATTATGTTGCGTAAAATCGCAAAGCACGGTGTGGATATGCTAAATAGTATTGGTAGTATTTACGGGCTTATGATTGTTACGATCATTTCAAATATCGGGAGAAAAAACGAACAAAATAATACTCTTACAAAATGGAAAAAGACAATGGTCTAGTATATGTGCTGACAAATCCTGCAATGCCTGGAATTGTCAAAATTGGTTTAACAACTCGACTCAAAATTGAGGACAGACTTAAAGAATTGTTCACAACAAATGTTCCAGTTCCGTTTAAATGTGAATTTGCCTGTCAGGTTGATGACTGTAGCAAAGTTGAGAGTGCCTTACACAAAGCATTCAGACCTTATCGTTTTCCTCAACGGGAATTTTTCAAAATAGAACCAGACCAAGCAATTGCAATTCTACAACTCTTTGAGAAGAAAATAATTACCGCCGAAATTAATAAGGAGATAATAGAAAATACTACAGCGGAACAGAGAGACGCAGGCAAAAAACTTGAAAAACAAAGACGACCGCCATTAAATTTTACGGAGATGGGAATTCCAATTGGTTCTTATTTAAAATTTACTGAAAAGGACAATATTGAGGTGGAAGTTGCGCAAGAGAAGAAAGTGAGATACAAAGACCAACAAGATTTGTTTTCTCTTACTAAAGTAACCAAAGACCTTCTACGTTCTGATTATGCAGTGCAACCCACTGGCTATTGGTTATATAATGGCAAAAATTTGAAAGACATCTATGATGAAACATATACAAATGAGGAATAACTTATCGGTACAAACGGTCAAGTTTATCGGTAGACAAGAACATTTTTCGTTCTCGCTGAGTTTCCCGCATTATTCACTTTACATTTTGTTTTTCTTATGATGAGGGTGCTCAGCGATAACCCAGTCCCTCATCAATTAACCTTGCTCTCTAACACCACTCCTCTCACTCTGCCTCGCGGATTGGCAACATCATTTACACGGAGCAAGATAATGTTATTTTGCACATGAAAGTTTGCGGCAAATATGGAAAAATTAATCCCAAGACAAAATCCTCCAAATGATCCACTCCCGACAGTATTGCACCAGAGCTGAATGACATACCCACGGCTAACTTATGTGCTATACTACTGCGGACACAGACCAGCTAATGCCAAAAGAGTAATGCGCTTTAAGTGGGCTTAGCGAAAGCGGGCGTACATAGCTACTTCTTACTTTTGCGCTTTTAATTATATTGCATGCACGAAATAAGTGAGGTGCTCTTGATTGCCCGCCTTCTTAAAGTTTCACAAGCAAGTGTATGGCGACAGCTCAAAAATCAAACGGATGACAACAAATTGAAGATTATAACAAGGACAATTCATTTTGACAAGTTGCCATCATAAAGGCCATATTCTAACAGGACAGCGAATAAGCAGACATGCCGACTAAACAAATGTTTTTCATTTTTTGTCATCGCACATTTTTTAAAAACAATTTTAGCTGGCCACACAGACAGACTAAAACTTTCAATAGAGACTTTGATCGACATAACATTTAGATGATTAAGGAGACACAAATAGAAGATAGTTTGATTGTCAAACTGACTGACCTGAAATACAGTTACAGGAAAGACATTCGGGACAGGGATTCTCTTGAAAGGAATTTCCGTGAGAAGTTTCAGGAACTCAATCGGGTAAACCTGACCGATTCTGAATTTGCAAGACTTCGGGACGAGATTATTAATCCTGACGTTTTTGCTTCATCAAAACGCTTACGGGAAATAAATACATTTCTCCGTGAGGACGGAACGCCTTTGCATTATTCACTTGTAAACATTAAGGATTGGTGCAAGAATGAATTTGAAGTTATTAATCAACTTCGCATAAACACTGAAAACAGCAACCATCGTTACGATGTGATTTTGTTGATTAACGGAATTCCCGTTGTGCAAATTGAATTGAAAAGTTTGGAGGTTAGCCCACGAAAAGCCATGCAGCAAATTGTGGACTACAAAAGCGACCCTGGAAACGGTTATACAAACTCATTGCTTTGCTTTATGCAGATGTTTATTGTGAGCAACCGTTCAAACACTTACTATTTTGCCAATAACAACTCTGCTCATTTCAGTTTTAATGCTGACGAACAGTTTTTGCCTATATATCAATATGCTAGTGAGGACAATAAAAAAATCACACACTTAGACGATTTCTCTGAAAAGTTTCTGAGCAAATGCACAATAAGCCAAATGATAAGCAAATACATGGTATTGGTGGCAAGCGAACAAAAATTGATGGTCATGCGACCATATCAGATTTATGCAGTGAAGGCAATTGTAAATTCTATTCAGGAACATAAAGGCAACGGCTTCATTTGGCATACAACAGGAAGTGGAAAAACACTGACTTCTTTCAAAGCATCTACCCTGCTCAAAGACAATCCAAATATTGAAAAATGTTTGTTTGTAGTTGACCGTAAAGACCTTGACCGACAAACCCGTGAAGAGTTCAACAAGTTTCAGGAAGGTTGTGTGGAAGAAAACACCAATACAGAAACACTGGTAAGACGAATGCTTTCAGAAGATTACGCCAACAAAGTAATTGTTACAACCATTCAAAAACTCGGATTGGCGTTAGACCCAAACAACAAAAACAACTACAAAGAACGCTTGCAAGCATTAAGCGACAAACGCATTGTTTTCATTTTTGACGAATGTCACCGTTCACAGTTTGGAGAAAATCACAAAGCCATAAAGGAGTTTTTTCCGAAAGCCCAATTATTTGGTTTTACAGGCACACCCATTTTTGAAGATAACGCAACCTACAAACAAATTGACGGAACAGTTGGTTCTTATGTAACCACCAAAGACATTTTCCAGAATCCGTTACACAACTACACCATCACGCATGCCATAGAAGATAGGAACGTGTTGCGTTTTCATATTGACTATTTTAAGCCCGAAAAAAATATAACCGTTGGCAGTACCGACCATAAAAAAGCAGTTGTAAACGCCATTCTGAAAAAACACGATGCGGCAACGCACAGCAAGCGGTTTAATGCCATTTTAGCAACGGCTTCAATCAATGATGCCATTGAATATTACGAACTATTCAAAGAGATTCAGGCGAACAAACTAAAAGAAGATGAAAATTTTGTTCCGCTAAATATCGCTTGTGTATTTTCTCCACCAGCCGAAGGAAATAAAGATGTTCAGCAATTGCAGGAAGATTTACAACAAGAAAAAGCCGACAACAAAGTTGAACCTGAAAAGAAGAAAAAAGCATTGGA
>CAZTQR010000015.1:39091-54235 GCA_964615795.1 uncultured Ignavibacteriaceae bacterium | reverse complement strand
TCCTGTAAGCGATTATGCAGAGGCTCCGTCTGCCTGATTGGCTTGTCCTGTCTGCATTTGGTCAGTTTCAATTTGTTTTTGGATTTCATAAATTGCACAATTCAAAAATCAAAGATCTGATAAATGCTTTCTCAAGAACAGTTCATAAGTGAAGTTAACGGCACAATTCAGAAACGCAGCCTGCTTCAGCACCCGTTCTACCAGAAGTGGAATGAAGGTAAGCTTACCGTTGATGAGCTCCGCGAGTATGCGAAACAGTACTATCATTTTGTGAAGCACTTTCCGAGGTTTGTAAGCTGTGTTCATTCAAACTGTGAAGATGTGGATACAAGAAAGATACTTATGCAAAACCTTGCTGATGAAGAAGGTTACAAGACCGACATCGCAGACCATCCAAGGCTTTGGATAAATTTTGCAGAAAGTCTGGGACTTACGGAAGAGGAAGTTAAGACTGCAAAACCCATAAGGGAAGTCGAGGACCTGGTTGACGGCATGTATGAGCTGACAAGGTCGCCGGAATTTACACTTGGGCTGGCGGCACTATATGCTTACGAATCACAGGTACCGGAGATCTCAAGAACAAAGATTGACGGCCTGAAGAAGTTCTACGGCATTGATGCTGATAAGGCCCTGGAGTTCTTCAAGGTTCATGAGGAGGCAGATGTATATCACTCCAAGGATGAAATGGACATTATGGTCAGGGAAAACGGCTCTCATGAAGATCAGAAGAGACTCATAAACACAGTGGATGAATCAGCGGCACTTATGTGGAATTTCCTCGACGGAGTGTACAATAACTACTGCGTTAACTGATTACTGAAAGCAATTTTTACTAAGGGGATAATTCTTACGGATTATTCCCTTATTTTTTTGCTTCGGGAATGTCATCTTACCGCCAAATTCTTGCAGCAACTCAATATTCAGAACACTCGCTTTGACTAATACATTTTCTCGTGACAGGCTGGTTTATACCGCCTTATCATTCGTAATTCCGCTGGTCGTTTATGTGCTCACCCTTGCACCCTCTGTAACATTCATAGATTCCGGAGAACTTGCAACGGTAGCTTCAAAGCTCGGAGTGGCTCATCCGACAGGTTATCCGCTCTTCACGCTTATAGGAAAACTGTTTACTTGGCTGCCGGTTTCCGACGAGGTTTACAGGCTGAATCTCATGTGCGCAATAATTTCTTCGCTGGCAGTTGCAGTGTTCTTCAATTTGATCTTTCTGCTCTCAGAAAGGATCTCTTCATTGGCGGGATCTCTTTCATTAAGCAGGGGAGTGATGCTGAATGCCTCGCTTGCGGCTTCACTTGTTCTTGCTTTCTCAAGGACATTCTGGGACACGGCAAATGCAATCGAGGTGTACTCACTTCACTCGCTTTTCATTACACTGCTGATCATTCTCATCCTCCTGGCTTCGGGAGAGCTGGGGAGACTGCAGTCTGAAAGCAATGGAAGGATGTGGATACTGTTCGCCTTTCTTCTTGGACTGAGCTTTACAAATCACCTTTCCACAATATTCCTCTCCGTTGGATGCATCTACTTGTTCATTGCGTCAAACGGTTTCACCGGAGTTTCACTGAAGAGGGTATTGCTGATGGCCGTTCCGTTCTTTGCTGGGCTTACGGTCTATGCGTACCTTTTCGTCCGTGCGGATAATGATGTGATCAGTTGGGGAAATCCCCACAATTTCGAAAACTTCTGGAGGCATTTCACGGGTAAGCAATTCAGCGTCTGGATGTTCACTTCTTTTGAGAATGCGGAAAAACAGTTTGCCTACTTCACCAAAAACTTCCCCATGGAAACTGTGATCTTTCCTCTGTTCCTCGCTGTTCCGGGAATGTTTCTTCTGTACAAATACTTGAGAAGAGTTTTCACTTTCACCATTCTGCTTTTTCTCTTCTGCGTCATCTATGCGATCAACTATGACATTTACGACATTGACTCATATTTCCTGCTTGCCTACATAACATCCGTGATCTGGATCGCTTGCGGACTTCTTTGGCTGGCATCAAGGTTCAAGGACGGCATGGGGACAACAAGCTATGCGCTTCTGATGATCCCGGTAATTCCGCTGGTCCTGAACTACGAAAAGGTTGACGAAAGCAAGAACAGGTTTGTTGACGACTATACAATGAACGTATTCAGCTCAGCCGATTCCAATGCGATCATCATGTCAACGCAATGGGATTTCTGGGTCTCATCTTCAATGTATCAGCAGTTCGTCAGGAACATAAGGCAGGATCTTGTGATCATTGACAAGGAGCTGATGCGCAAGAGCTGGTACTTCGAGTATCTCAGAAAACATTACCCGGAAGTCTACGAACGGTCCGCTCCCGAGATTGAGGCATACCTCGCAGAACTGCTGAAGTTTGAGAAGAACACTGACCGCTATACAGCCCCGAAGACGGAATTGGACAGGCAGGACCTGACAAAGATCCAGACGACTTTCCTTGCCTTGCTGAACAGCCTGGTGGACAGGAACTACCCTCAAAGGACATTTTATACAACCATCGAGATCGAGCAGTCAAAAGGCGAGAACTTCGGAAAGGACTACTCCAGGGTTCCGCAAGGCATTCTCTTCAGATATACAAAGGAGAAGGGATTCGACAATTACCGGTACCCGGATTTTAAATATGAGATAACAGGCCGCACTGACTATCATCATGCATTCATTATGAATTCCTATTATTCTTCCTATCTTAACAGGGCAAACTACCTGATGAACAATTCGAAGTTTGATGAGGCAGAACAGCTCATAGGCAAGGCCCTCGAGATAAAACCGGGGTCCCCCGAAGCTCTTCAACTAATGAATAAGAATAAGCAACTTAAGTCATTGTCAAATAATATTGTTAAATAGCCACGCTAAAGTGTTTTCTAATATATTGTTGCATCGGATTTCTCTATGCCTCTGATTCAACCGCCATGTTCTTGCGAGGGGATCAGGCGAAAGACAGTTCTTTGAATGTAAAGGAGATCAGAGTCAGGAAGATCATTCTTGCCGGGAATGAAGTTACACAGGAAGATGTAATAATGAGAGAGATTCAAACCCGTGAGAACTCACGATTCAGCGAGATTGTGCTCTTTGAAGATGTTCAAAGACTGAAGAACCTTGGATTGTTCAATAAAGTGGATGTATATCCTGTTCCGACAGATTCGCTGAATCAGATTGACCTGATGTTCATTCTTGAAGAGAGTTTCTACTTTATACCTCTGCCGCAGGGAGGATTCCGCAACGGACAATTGTCGCAGTTTTGGGCCGGACTCAACCTCATTTGGCGTAATTTCAGGGGGAGAAATGAAACACTGAATGCGAGCTTCGGGATCGGGGCTGATCCCTTTGCAGGATTCAGCTACTCTGTGCCGTGGATAGGCGAAGATTCACACTTCTTTTCTTCGTTCAGCATAAGATACTCAAAGAACAGGAACAAGAGCCTCTCTACGATCAATTCAACAGGCAATGAGATTCCGGATGCCGATGAAAATTATGACCTGTACAATTTCAAGACTTCCTTCACACTTGGGAAGTTTACAGACAGGAATTTTTCATTTACCGGCAATGTGACGTACAATTCAATTGTGACATCTAAGTACGAGCCGGGCAGAACGGTTTCCGGCGACGGAAAGGACAGGTTCTTTGAAGCTTCCTTCAACGGCGGCTACGACACCAGGGATGACTACAATTTCACAACCAACGGGACTTTGATCTTGCTGAGCTATACAAAAGAAGGATTTGGCCAGCTCATAGACTTTAACCGCGTTGAACTTGATGCGCGCCGGTTCATTCCTCTTAAGCTGAGCAAAGACTACGGCATTTCACTTGGATTTTCTGCCCTTGGTTCTGTCGCATTCGGCGGCCAGGTGCCAAGCTACATGCAGGAATTCTTTGGGTATGACAAGGTGATCAGAGGACACAAGAAGCTTGTTTACGAAGGAGATAACAGGCTTGGATTCTTCAATGAGATAAGGCTACCGGTTATCAGGGAGAGGCATTTTGCGGGAACTTCAATACCGGGTGTAAATCTGATCTCTGCTTTGAAAAAAATGAACTACCGATTTGCCATGTATGCAACCTTGTTTTTTGACATTGGTACTGTCTGGAACAAGTCTGACCTGTTTGCCGACTCAAAGTTTCATAACGGCTTTGGTGCAGGACTCGATTTCATTCTTCCGTTCGGCCTTGTCGGAAGAACTGATTATGCATTCAGAGTCGAGGGCAAAAGATTTGTGCCGCAGGTCATTTTCGATCTCAACGCGGCTTTCTGACAATAAGAATATGGAATATTATTTTGCAGATCCGGCCAACATAAACTCTCAATCGGGAGAACTTTTTCTTACGGATATCGAATACTCTCATGTAACAAAGGTTCTCAGAAAAAAGGAAGGCGAAGAGCTCAGCATTACCGACGGAGAGGGGAACGTATACCATTGCGTGATATCATCGGTACTGAGAACTAAAGTGGTCTGTTCCATTTTAGGTAAACAAGCTGATTTGTTTGAACCTGAGCTGAAACTCCGGCTCTACATTGCTCCCTTGAAAAGCAAGGACAGGTTTGAGTTTGCAATTGAGAAAGCCGTCGAGCTCGGGGTTGATTCAATTGTGCCGGTCATAACAAGGCATACGGTAAAGAGGTCCGGTTATTCGGGAGCTCAGGGCGAGAGGCTAAGGCAGATCATTAGAAGCGCAATGTGCCAGTCTCAAAGATGCCGCCTCCCGGTGTTCTATCCTTCGGTAACTTTAACTGAGCTTATTGAAGAAACAAGGTTCGAATCCCTGAAGGTGGTGATGTATGAATTTTCTGACAATGTAATGCCTCATGCGAAGGTTTCCAAACCGTCCACCGCCTCGCTTCTGATCGGTCCAGAAGGCGGATTCGATGAATCGGAGATCGAGCGGCTTATAGAGCACGGCTGGACTCCGCGTTCGCTTGGTAAAAGAAAACTGAGGGCCGAAACTGCAGCAGTGGTTTCAGTTTTTGAATTATTAAATTCATACCGATGATCAACAGAAAATCATATTGCACAGCATCACTTATGCTTATTGCGGTGATGTTTGTTTTGGTGTCCTGCAGGAACTCTTTCGCTCAGGCAGGACAATTTTCGTTTCAGGGAAATATCGGGCTTGTGTTTCCGTATGATCAGCTGAAAGGAAGTGAATACGTAAGATATGATTCGGCAGGTTATGTGTTCATTGATTCAAGCCTGTTTGGAAAGAACTTCGCGGCTCAGCCGGGCATCATGCTTTCAGGCAGTGCAAAGGTGAATTTCGACAATTACGAGATCACCAAAGCTGTGTTCAGTTTCTCATTCTCAGGCTTTAACAGTTTTCAGTCTAAGAGGTCGGGTACAACGCTGGTCAGGTTTGTAAACAACACTTATCAGCCGCGTCCCATTGAGTATGACTATTCGTTTTCCAATGTCGGTCTCGGTATCGGACTTGAAGTGGCGCCGACTTCTTTTACCAAGCTGATATCTCCCTACTTTGGAGCAAATTTCAACTTCAATTTCTTCACCGCTGATCTGTCGCGCAGGTCCGGTTTCAGCGATTCCATTTCGGCTAATCTGAACAGTTTCAGAATGGGAGTTGACTTCAATGCCGGGATCGAATTCAGGATCAACGAATCAATCGGCATAGTTGCCGGTGCAAAATATGATCTTGGAAATCTCCTGCTTTCCGAAACGGTCCGCGACGGGTACATTGAGTGGGGAAGCAAGGATGCCAACCTGAATGATGAAGAAGGCAGGTACATTTCAAACCTGTATTATCCGGTAGGGGAAGGCTACAACTACTTCCAGTCTGACAAAAAGAAAATGAACTGGGGCTCTTTTTATCTGGGTGTAACATTCAGGCCGTTCTACGAAAAGCCGTCACAGAAAAAGCCAAAGACAAATACAAAGACACTGCTCTACGGCTTCATTTGACGGATTGTCTGAATTCTACAATTCACGTCAAATAGGTTTGAAGGAAAGAAAATTCTCCCGCATATTGCATCAACAAAACTCATAAGCCAATGCCGATAACACACATCAGGTTTCACATCACTGTCATTGCAGTGATCTTCACGGCTCTTCTGATTGCATCTTGCGGAAAGGACGAAGCATCAGACAAGAGTGGTGATACCAAAAAGCCGGACAGTAAAACTACGGAAAGTAAATCCCAGGGAAGCACCGGCGAAAAGCCAAATCCTGGAAAGGAGTTGTTCTATTCTAAGTCCAAAGAGAACAACATAGCTTGCTCCGACTGCCACGGCGACGGTTCGAATTCTTCCAATACGCTTACAAAGTACTTCTCGGGAGTTGCCGGCGCAGACAAGAGGCCGTCCACATATCACGGTAAGTTCTCAGGCGCTGATGTTGCTTCAAATGCAGGCGGAGGAACTGTTTGCTGGGAAGCTTATCTCAGAATGAAGTCACCGTTGTCAGCATCTCAGATTACCGATCTCAATCAGTATTACTCGTCCCTTCCCGGCGCAGATAAGACCGCAGAAATTAAGTATGAGACAATAGCATTGCCAAAGCCGGATAAGGCAAAACTGAAGGAGGCGCAGAAGAAGATCATGGCTTTGACGGGTGACCCTGTCTCAGGTGAGTCGAAGTTCAACGATGCCTGCGGAATGTGCCACGGGGAAAAGAAGACCGTCAGAAAAGTTCCGGATATTTTTGACGAATTTGACGGAAATGTGAAATCGATCACTTATAATGTCAGGTTCGGCGACGGTGCAATGCCGTTTTACAAGGAGAGTGTATTGAGCGATCAGGACGTTGCAGACATTGCAGCATACATACTTAAGAAGAACGGGAAGTAAAAAAATAAGCAGGGCACCGGATAACTGATGCCCTGCTTTTGTTCAAGGATCGTGTTAGTTGACAAACAACAGATACAAAAGAATTATCACTACTCCTGCAACTGATATCGTAGTATAATCCTGTATGATCCCGGTTTGCAGCCTTCTCCAGTCAAATCCAATGTTGGAGATATACCTCGCTATTCCGTTCACCGCACCGTCAATAATCTTTACATCGAAGATCTTCCAAAGGAATCCGTCTGATGACTTTCTTATGGGCTCGATTATTGTCTTGTCATAGAATTCGTCCACATAAAATTTCTCTTCGAGAATTCTCGACACCGCAGTCTGAGCGGGAATCTTTTCAATTGCAGAGAATCGCCTGTATGCGATTATGATACCTGTAAGAGCAACCAGTATTGAAATGCCAACCAGCAACAGCTCAAGTGACATCGCATGCTCATGCTCAGGCCTGTAAGAAAGTATCACATCAGTTGCTCCCTTGAACACGGGATTCAGCCAGTCTTTCAGATAATTATGTACCCCTGTAAAATGCGGAAGGCCGATGAATCCGCCAACAACAGACAGCACCGCAAGAATTATCAGAGGGATGGTCATTGTTGCAGGCGACTCGTGCGGATGCACATGGTGCGTGTCGTATCTTGGTTTGCCGAAAAAGGTAAGTGATACAAGCCTGAACATGTAATAGGCAGTCATTCCGGCAGTGATGAGAGAAAGCAGATACGGAGGCAGTCCCTGGTAAATGAAATTGGTGTATAGTATCTCGTCTTTGCTGAAGAACCCTGAGAGCGGGGGGATGCCGGAAATTGCAAGAGTGCCGATAAGAAACGTCAGATATGTTATCTTCATCTTGTCCTTCAGGCCTCCCATATTCCTGATATCCTGTTCTTCATGCATTCCGTGAATGACGGAACCACTTCCGAGAAAGAGCAGGCCTTTGAAGAAAGCGTGCGTCATAAGATGGAATATAGCCAGCCAGTAAGTTCCTGTTCCCAGCGCCATGAACATGAATCCAAGCTGTGAAACGGTGGAATACGCAAGTACCTTCTTTATGTCATTCTGCCTGAGCGCTATGGCCGCCGCCACAACGGCAGTGAGCATCCCGACGGCAAATACTATAGTGGTTGCAAACGGAGCAAGCGCGTAGAGCAGGGAAGTCCTGGCAATTAGATAAATGCCGGCAGTCACCATCGTAGCGGCGTGAATCAATGCTGACACAGGCGTAGGGCCCGCCATCGCATCGGGAAGCCATACATACAAAGGGATCTGTGCGGACTTTCCGGTAGCTCCGAGGAAAAGCAATAGCGCGATTGTCAGAAGGATTGGATCTCCGACTGAAAACGCAGCAAGCTTCTGATTGAAGACCGAAACGTCAAGAGTTCCAAAATAAGTGAAGATAAAGAACATCGCCGTCATGAATCCGAAATCACCGATCCTGTTTACTATGAATGCCTTTTTGGCCGCGTCTCCGGTGAATTTCTGCTCATACCAGAATCCGATCAAAAGATAAGAACACAGCCCAACGCCTTCCCATCCGAGAAATATCAGAAGAAAGTTATCCGCAAGCACAAGGTTAAGCATTGCAAATATGAAGAGGTTGAGATATGCGAAGAACTTTGCAAATCCGGGATCGTTATGCATGTAGCCGATCGAATACAGGTGTATGAGTGATCCCACTCCCGTAACAATCAGAACCATGACAATGGAAAGAGGATCAAGCAGATATGATACAGAAGCTGTGAAAGTACCTGCTGTGATCCACTCGTAGTATTTGACGAATATGGCACGAGAGCCTTCCGGCATTGACATCAGCTGTGACAGACAGCCAAGGGCGATAAGGAAGGGGATAAATACTGCGAGCGTGGAAATTGTGCCTATGAGTGTCTTGTTGCCGATTTTCTTTCCGAATAGGCCGGAAATCAGAAATCCCGCCAACGGCAGGACCGTCAGAAGGTAAACATATTGTTCCATCAGGTCAGCTTAAGTTTGCGTTTTACCACTTCAGGATGTTCATTTCATTTATATTGACAGTCGCCTTGTTTCTGAACAGTGCTATCACGATAGCAAGCCCGATAGCTGCCTCAGCAGCGGCTACAGTCATTACAATGAATACAAATATCTGTCCGTTTACATTACCGAGATAAGAAGAGAATGCAACCAGTGAAAGGTTGATCGCATTCAGCATCAGTTCAATGCACATGAAGATTATGATCGCATTTCGCCTGATGAGCACACCTGTTACGCCGATCGTAAAAAGCAGTGCGCTTACAATAAGGTAGTAGTTGATTTCCATTTGGGCAATTTAAGAATTCGTTGCCGGAAAATAAATGAATTATATGTCTGCGCATGATATTTGCACAAAACGAAAATGAATGACTGGCAAGACATTCCTTGCATTCATCTGACAAATCTCTTCTTGCACAATGCAATCAGTGAAGCGATACAGGGTCAGTGAGAGGCAGATGGCAGGGCTGGGCAGGCAGGAGACCCTCGGGGAAATAGAACAGAAAGCTTGTGACTTTACATAATATATATTATACAACACTTATTTGCCTTTGATCTTATTCAGTACATCAACGGACCTTTCAATATTACGTGCAGATGCAATCCCGGCAAGGCCCCTGAATGCCTCTTCCACTTCTTCCGGAGATGCTCCGTTATTTAAGCATCCTTTTATGTGTGCATAAAGCTGATTCTCATAATAGCGGGTACAAAGAATTGCGACATTCACAAATTCACGCTCAAGAAGATTCAAACCGCTCCTTCCCATAACTTTTCCGTAACCTTCGATGATCATCCACTGCTTAAGGTCCGGGCTCACTGCATGCATGTTTGCAAGCAGTTTATCGAGGTTTCTTCCGTAGATCCTTCCGCAGTTCTTCAATCCTCTGGATTCAAACTCTCCCTTATCATATGTTTCGGCATCTTTAATGAATCCTCCTGACAATTCAGAGAAGATCCTTAACGTTTCTATGACCGCCGGAAATCCGCAAAACAGATATGACTGAAGTATGGTCTCGTACAGCTTTTCAGAGTCAACGGATTCCAACTGAGCTCCGATCTCATGCCTTACTTTCTTCAGATCATCGGAAGCAATGGAGGCCGCGAGCCTTGAAATGCCTTTTACTTCGGCAAGTTTATGTTTAAAATTCATTTGTGAAATTGATAGACAAATATATCCTCTGGTCATTCCTCAGAAATCTTGCATTTGGCATACTCTGCTTTGTAATTGTCTTCATTCTTGTGGACCTGTTCGAGAATATTGACAAGTTCATAGACCGAAAGCTTTCCGGACAGGATATAGCACAGTATTATCTTTACTTCATACCCGAGATCGTAAAGCTCATCACGCCGGTCGGAATGTTGCTTGCCACACTCTTTACAACCGCAAGATTCAATTCCCTCTCAGAGATGACTGCCATGAATTCTGCCGGGATCAGCATCTATCGCTATCTGCTGCCGTTGCTGCTTGCGGGTGTGGTAGTTACTGCTGGTTCTGTTTATTTTAACGGCTGGATAGTCCCCTATTCAAATACAGAAAAGATCAGGATAGAGAGAGATAAGATCGGCAAGCATAAGACGCCCGGCATTATTGCGAATCTCAGCATTCAGGATTCTTCCAACAGAGTTCTCACAATAAGAAACTACAATGAGGTTCAAAAGGCCGGCGAAAATGCTTCTATCCAAACTTTTAAAGACGACCGCCTCTCGCAACTTGCCAGCCGAATTGACTCCAGAAGGATAAGCTGGGACAGTATAAGCAGATCATGGATTTTGTCTGATGTATCATTGAGAACATTTGACAGTTCAGGACTCAAGACCTATACCTCTATAGCCGTTATGGACAATTCCGGAAATTCAGAATCCCCTCCTCTTAGAGTTACTCCTGACAAGATCAACATTAAGCAGAAGAATCCCGATGAATTGATTCTTTCCGATCTTGGCAATCTCATCAATGAAATGAGAAACAGCGGACAGGATGTGAGCAGAGCCGAAGTTGATTACTACTCAAAGATCTCGTTCCCCTTTGCAAATCTGATCGTTATCATATTCGGTGTATCACTGAGCCTGAATCAGCGAAAAGGCAGTGCCGCTGTACAGTTCGGCATCAGCATTCTGATCACTTTTCTCTATTTGGGATTTGTAAAGATCTCGCAAACATTCGGTTACAACGGCGAAATTAATCCAATACTAACTGCCTGGCTTGCAAATATCCTGTTTCTTTCGATCGGCATCTATAATTTTCTCCGAACAGGTTTAAGATCCTGATCTCAGTTGATCTTTTCCTCTTTTGGAGGGCCCGGGATCTGAAAGCCCATTGCTCCCGTATTGTGTTCGTTCATAAGAGGGATCTCTCCGTATTGCTTCTCATATCTTCCGATGTTCTCCTTCATTGCGTTGAGGAAAAGTTTGGCGTGCTGAGGAGTCATCACAATCCTTGAATGAACCTTTGCTTTCGGAGATCCCGGAAAGATCCTGGTAAAGTCAATTATGAATTCGGCCGGTGAATGAGAGATTATTGCCAGATTTGAATATGTTCCCTCCGCTTCCTTCTCTCCCAGTTCAATGTTGATCTGTTGTCCCAGATTCGCTTCGTCCCTGTTTTCTTCGTCCATAAGTAATGATTTTTGCGGTTAAGATATTGCAAACTGCTGAAACATTCAAATTAGAATTTTTGGAAATTGATAATAAACCATATCCTGTGAACTTCAGAAATCAAGCTGACCATCCATTGACCTGCAAGCCTGTCCAGACAGAGCCTGAACAGACAATTATATCTGCCGGCAAAGCCATCATTCTTGAAATACCCTGATCAAATTGGTATTTTTGCCCAAAACAACTGACTGATGAGCTTACTTGTAATCGGATCACTGGCATTGGATACTATCGAAACACCGTTTGGCAAAGCAGAAAGAACTTTGGGAGGCTCGGCAACATTCATATCTACTTCAGCAAGCTATTTTACAAACCCTGTTCGTTTGGTGGGAATTGTAGGCTATGATTTTCCAAAGGAAGAAATTGAGTTTCTGAAATCGAAAGGAATTGATATCTCAGGCCTGGAAGTTTCTGAAACTGACAAGACATTCCACTGGCACGGCAAGTATGATTTTGACCTGAATACACGCGAATCGCTCGTTACAGAACTTAACGCATTTGAAAAGTTTGATCCGGTAATTTCTGAAGAATTCCGGAAGAGCAAATATGTTTGCCTTGGAAATCTTCATCCCCTGCTCCAGCAAAAAGTAGTGAAGCAGATTGACTCCCCTAAGCTGATAATGTGTGACACAATGAACTTCTGGATTGACGGCGCTTATGATGATCTTATTGAAACATTGAAGCTTGTAAACCTGCTTGTGATAAATGACGGAGAGGCACGGGAACTTTCGGGTGAGTACAACCTCGTTTCGGCGGCCAGGAAGATCATGAACATGGGTCCTCAGATCCTAATAATAAAGAAAGGTGAACACGGCGCCCTGCTTTTTACTCCTGACTTCATATTTTCCGCACCTGCTTATCCGCTTGAGAAGGTGTTTGACCCGACAGGAGCAGGAGATACATTTGCCGGAGGACTGATGGGATGGCTTTCAAGGACTGATGATTTGTCAGATACAAACCTGAAGCTTGCTGTTATTTATGGAAGCACAATGGCATCTCTTGCAGTTGAGAAGTTTTCTTTGGATGGCATTCGTCACCTCAGCAAGGAGATCATTACAGGCCGTTTCAATGAATTCAAGAGACTCACTCATTTTGAGAATGCTTCTATCTGAATGTCTCTATTGACACAATGAAACAAATCCCGGACTGAATCGTATGTCTCTCGTCAGAACAAGGGCGTTGGTACTGAAATCCATGAAATATTCGGAATCCAGCAGGATCTTAAACCTGTTTACGGAAGAACTTGGCAAAGTGGCCGTACTGCATAAGGGCACACGAAGAAACTGGCAATCGGGCAACTTTGGAGCCATGGGTTTGATTGAAGCAATGATCTATTTCAAGGAAAGCAGAGAAATTCAGACACTCGGCAAAGTGGGATATCTTGAAGTGTATCCCTTCATTGAAAGGGATCTTGAAAAACTGGGTACCAGCTATGTTATATTAGATCTGCTGAACAGGAGTCTTGCGCAGAATGACCAATGCCGGGAATCATTTGCACTGGCAATTGCTTTTCTCAGGGATGTTAACAGGCAGGATGCCTCAGCAAAGGTTGAGCTTCTCAGATTCTTAATGAGCTTTGGGACTTTGTTGGGAATTATGCCCGATCTCTCGGATGAAGGATTAGAAACTTTTTTTGTGCGGATCGGATTTACCCTTGACAGATCAGAGATTGATTTTATGCGGGACTTTCTCGTGAGGGATGAAGATCATAAAGTTGTTTCAGCCACAGATAACGGCAAAGCGGCGATCGACAGGTTCTGCAGGATCTATGAAGCCCACTTGCTTGAATACTCAAACGGACGGAATAAACAAACGGCGAGAAAAATTATCGATCAATTCTGATACAAGATTTTCAAAAAAATCTGATCAATAAAAATTTAAAAAGGAGAATTAACATGTCAAAAAAATCAGTGATCTTTGCCGGCCTCTTGCTGGTAGTTGCACTTTCTTTTGGCGGACTTCTGATAGCGAACTTTGGCAACATAAAACCAATTGTTGCCAGCTCACAGGTCGAGTTTAAGACTGCGCCTCCCATTCAGGAGGCCAACACTCAGCTAAAGGGACTCAATGATGCATTTGTTGAAATTGCCAAATCTGTTACGCCAACAGTTGCTTACATTGAAGTAACTTCTGCGGCAGGATCAAGCGAAGACAGTGAAATGCCGAAAGGATTCGAGCATTTCTTCCAGATGCCGCAGGATATGCCAAACAGAGGATCCGGCTCCGGCATTATAATTAGCTCTGACGGCTATATTATTACCAACAATCACGTTGTCAGCGGCGCAAACGAAAGCGGAATCAAAGTATCCCTTACTGACAAGCGTGAGTTTACCGCGAAACTTGTGGGAACTGACCCGAATACAGACCTTGCCGTAATAAAGATCGAAGCCAGTGATCTTCCGGTTGCGACTATCGGCAATTCTGACAATGTGCAGGTGGGACAGTGGGTTGTGGCAATAGGCAATCCTCTGGGGCTTAACAGCACAGTCACAGCCGGTATCGTATCGGCAATCGGCAGAAACATTCAGATCGGCTCCAACAGCTATGCAATCAACAACTTCATTCAGACCGATGCTGCCATAAATCCGGGTAACAGCGGAGGAGCGCTTGTTGACATTAACGGCACTCTTGTTGGCATAAACTCCGCCATCAAGACAACCAACGGCTATTATCAGGGATACGGTTTTGCAATTCCTGTAAATATGGCAAAGAATGTTGCCGAAGAACTGATCAAGAACGGAAAGGTTTCGAGAGGATACATCGGAGTCACGATAAAGGATGTTGACGTAAAGGAAGCAAAGGGCCTTGGTCTTGAGAAGCCGATGGGAGTGCTGGTGCAGGACGTTCTTCCCAACGGTGCGGGAGCAGATGCCGGCCTTAAGTCAGGTGATGTGATTCTCTCAGTTGACGATAAGGAAGTGAATGCTGCAAACGAACTTCAGACAGTGATCGGTTCAAAGCATCCCGGTGAAAGCGTGGACCTTGTCGTGTTCAGGGACGGAAGCCGAAAGAACATGAAAGTAACGCTCAAGCCAAGAGAAGAGAATAATGATATAGCGGCCGAAAATTCAGTCCCGAAAGAGGAAAGATCCTTTGCCGGCACACAAAGCTTTGAAGCTCTCGGTTTTACAGCCACAGAATTGTCCAGTGAAGAGAAGTCGAAGCTGAGCCTTGAAGACGGGGTCAGGATTACGGATGTGAAAATGTATTCCGAAGGATTTGACAGGGGCCTGAGGCAGGGTATGGTCATTGTTGAAGCCGATAAAAAGGCAATTTCCGGCGTAAATGACCTTCAATCAGTCATTACCTCCAAGAACAAGGGGGACATACTTGTTCTCAAGGTCAAGACAGCCGACGGATCCACAAGGCTTGTAGCACTTGAAGTGAAGTAGTTTTTGAGGTCCTGCCGTGTGAAGAGCACGGCAGGAAATTTTTTCAAACTGCTATTGATTTTCAGAATCCGAACTCTTAATTTTGTAATGGTATGATGAAACGAATCCTAACAATATTGCTAGTAATGGTTTTCAGCTTCAGCGCAATCAATTACGCTGAATCAAGAGATCATTCTGAAAGTAATTTGGAATCAAACGGAATTGAATCTAATTCCGGCCCGTCAGACGATTACAGGCTTTTTCAGAACTTTCCAAATCCCTTCAATCCCGCAACAATTATCAGTTACAAA
>CAZTQR010000015.1:0-39081 GCA_964615795.1 uncultured Ignavibacteriaceae bacterium | reverse complement strand
ATGAATGATACGTTTCATTATCAGTTTTCAATCTTGTAGGTCAGGAAGTTGCTACCCTGGTAAAGGAGTATCAGGAGGCCGGCACCTACAGCAAGCAGTTTGATGCGTCGAATCTTTCAGCAGGAGTTTACCTCTACAAGTTGCAGGTAAACGGTTTCACCTCTGTAAAGAGGATGACACTCATCAAATAAGAATTTCCAACAACTAATACCGCATTTGTTTTGAATAGATTTTCATGTCTATTTGTATTGCTGTTTATTTGCCTCGGTACGGGCCTAACCCGGACAGTTCTTGCGCAGGGAGAAATAATCGATGACTTTTCGCTGAAAGCAATGCCTGACTGGATGTTCGGCGGAGTTCAGATGAAGTATTCTCATGAAGAAGACAATAAAGAAAACGGGTTTGCAGAGATCATTTCCACCAAATCGATCAACCCTTCAGAATACATAGGCAAGATAATGCTGAAGCGGCCTCACTTGTTTCGTGCGGGTAATTTTGTGAATGTAATGATCAGCGGCGCCGACAATGATGCGAATGTTACGGTAAGTATTTTGTATGATCTGGACAATAACAAGAGATATGACAGCAAGACGGATGCTGCCCTCGAATCAAAGCCTTTCTCCATGGACTTCAGCGGATGGAAGGAACTGAAGATCAGGCTTGATCAGGAGAACTTTAATTTGAAAACAGAGACTCAGGCAGGTTTTGAAGTTACTGAGGACGAGGCGCTTGGAATTCAGCTTGATTTCAGCAGCGGAAAGAGCTATAGAGTATCCGAGTTCAAATCAGGAATTGCTCTGGTTTCCGAGATCCAGAACAAGGAGTCTCTTGAAGGATTTGAGTATTCAGGCAAAGAAACCGAATCATATTTCGGAGCATCGAACTCTCCGAATCCATTCAATTCTTCTACAACAATCAAGTACACACTGCCATCTTCAACTCAAGTGAACATATCTGTTTATGACAGGCTTGGACGTCTTCTCGGCGAGATAGTAAATGAATCGCAAGAGTCCGGTGAACACAGCGTGGATTTCACAGCTGAAGACCTACCCAGCGGAATCTACTTCTACCGTATCAAGACACCCGAGAGAACAGAAGTAAGGAAGATGATCCTCTCCAAGTAGTTCTGCAGGATTAATCCCCTATCTGCCTGCAACTATGCCGGCAGGAAAAGAACCCATTTGCAGCCTTGAATCCTCAAGGGCAAAATTGCTTACTTTAATGATCCTTGAAACTCCGGTTTTGAAACTGCCTGATTGCGGATGATGTCCGTCAAAACCTGTCTGAGTTTCACATGCTATTATTGCGTATCCCCCGTCAGTAGTGAAATCCACTCCGTGAGGCTGAATACCGACATTTTCAACGGTGGCAACAACAGAAAGCGAAGATGCATTGATTACGGATACTGTATTGCTGTTCCTGTTACATACAAACAAGAGTTGACCGTCATTTGTGAATTTCATCAGAAGCGGCTTTTGTCCGACGCTGATAAGAGCAATTCTGCTCAGGCTCTGGGCATCGTAAACGCCAACCTTTCCGGCTTCCCTAAGCGTTACAAAGATCTTGGACTGGTCGGGTGACAATACGATCTGATATGGTCCGAACAGTCCTGTTCCGCCTCCTGTGGGTGGAACAGACGGATCAACTCCCGCAGAAGTGTCGATCTCAAAGTCAGCGGTTGTGATCCTGTAAATATATTCGCCGATCTGAGATGCTACAAAAAGAATGCCCCCGTCATTTGTGAGCGCCATTCCGTGAGGTGCTGTCATCCTATCATCACGCACTGTATCTGTTACTTCAAGAGGATCAGTGGAGAATTTTCTGACGGTTCGCTGGTTGCCGGAAGCATCAAAATTTGAAACATATCCGAACTGATCTCCCGGGGAAATCTCAATATGCGCGGGGCTGAGGCCGCAGGCAATACGGCCGGACCTTGCAAACGGATAATCGGCATTCGTTTCGTATTTCTCCAAATAGCCCTCCTGAATAAGACTTACAAAGAAAAATCGTCCGTCGTGGCTGAGATTAACATAGTGGGGAGCGTCAAGCTGACTTGCTCTTCCACCTACCGGAATAAGCCTTGTAATCAGGCGGTTATCTGTATTTACAACTGCCACAAGGTCGGATGCCTGGTTAGTTATGAAGATCTTTCTGTTAAGCGGCTGATCCGTCAATGCCACCCTCCCATCCTTGCTCTTGGCGCCACCGTCTATCCAGTTCTTAACCAGATTGACCTTTGAAGAGTCCAGCTTATGATATTCAGGCAATGCGACTGTGGAAACGGGACCATAGAGAGTGTCAGCATTTAATACTGAAAACATATATGACCAGAATCCATTGTACGGAACCACCATTGAACCGTTTTGTGAGCCGTTCATTGTCTTTTGCCAATCCGTTAGGTCAAGACCGTTCACACTGTTTTGCGATGCATGACATGACGGAGTTGTGCAGGTCAGATTGTTAGCAGTGTAAGGCGTGTTGAAAAGCTCTGCGATGTCATCCGGGAATGCAACTCCGCCTGAAGTAGGTTCCACAAAATCCTGCTCGCAGGATGAGACAGCTATTGAAAACAAAGCAAGCAGCAATGACGCCGCGGCTTTGTAAAGGCTGGATTTTCTAAGCATTTAGAGATTGTACTTTGAATGTTTGATCAATGAAGATTGAACCGGTAAGTTTTTCCAATATGTGCAAAAATTACCTTCTTATGTATACAAATTTTCCTGCTTGCTTGATAAGAGCGATACCTGGTCCTTTGAACATTGCAGCAGTCAATACAGTTTTCAGAAACGGATAATTTCGAAGGTTCAACATTAAATTGTCAGCGGAAACGGGAAGTAAATTCGTTTACTTCAATTCTCGCGTGAAATAAATAATACTCAAATCTGTAACCGATGTTCGCTATATTTCCGAATGGCTAAACGTCTTCAGAAGAAAATAGGCATAATAGGTTTCCCAATGGATCTCGGCGCCGACAGGCGCGGTGTTGACATGGGTCCTTCGGCAATAAGGTATGCAAGCCTCGAGCAGAAGATCGAAAAGCTCGGATATAAAGTGACCGACTTCGGTGACATTGATGTTGAAATTTCAGAAACTCAGAGAATTTCAAACCCGAAGCTTAAATATCTCCCCGAGATAGAGAAGACCTCAAAGATACTCTCCAAAAAGGTGGAGAATCTTCTCGTCCGAAATTATTTCCCGCTGATAATCGGCGGTGATCATGCCACTGCAATTGGTTCCGTTGCCGGCATTGCAAGTTATTGCCGGAAGAAGGGCAAGAGACTTGGGATCATCTGGATAGACGCGCATGCGGACATGAACACAGAACATACGACACCATCAGGCAATATCCACGGAATGCCTTTGGCAATTGCTCTCGGACTTGGAAACAAGAGACTAACCCGCATAGGCGGCTTCTCTCCTAAAGTGGATGTTGAAAATGTCGCACTGATCGGAATCAGAGATGTTGACGTGCTTGAGGCAAGACTTGTAAAGCAGATGAACATGAGAGTCTACACAATGACAGATATAGACAAAGCCGGCATTCCGAGGATAATCTCCAAGGTCCTTGCGGACTTTAAGAGCAAAGTTGACCACATTCACATAAGCTTTGACATGGATGGAATTGATCCCGACTATGCGGAAGGTGTCGGAACGCCTGTGCCCGGAGGACTTTCATTCAGGGAATCACATCTCCTGATGGAAATGGTTGCTGACTGCGGATGCATGAATTCACTTGAGATCCTTGAAGTGAATCCGATTCTGGATTCAAAGAATAAGACTGCCGATCTTGCAACAGAGCTGATAGTCTCAGCTCTAGGAAAGACAACCCTTTACGACTGAGCGGCAGAAAGAATTGCTTTGATCTTTTCGAGTTTCTCCTGAGCTTCTTTCTGTTTCTCTCTTTCCTTGCTCACAACTTCCGGAGAAGCTTTTGCAATGAAATTTGTATTTGAGAGCTTTTTGCCTATCACATCAAGGTACTTGCTGAGATTCTCAAATTCCTTAATCAGCTTTTCTCTTTGCTTTTCTTCTGACGCAGACCCTTCAAAGAATATCCTGGCTTCGAAACCCTCAGACACCAATTCAGCACTGCTAAGTCCTGAATGATCCTCCCTTGCTTCATCAAACTGAACATTGCACATTTTCTCTATATACGGCGCCATTGATGTCAGAAGATTTGCGTGAGCATCGTCGAATGGTTTCACGATTGCTGAGACCTTCTTACTGAAATGAATTTCGTTGTTTGCACGGGCATTTCTGAGAGAAGTCACAAGCATTGCAATCTTGCTGAAATCAGATTCCGCAGGCATACGGATCTTTGCAGTGTCGGAATCTTCCAGAGACTCAAATGAAATGCTTCTTTCGTCTCTTCCTTCACCCATAAGATGCCAAAGCTCTTCCGTGACGAAAGGAATGACAGGGTGAAGCACCTTCAGGATTCTCTCGTATATTGCGATAGCCCTCTTGACAGTTGCCGCTGCCAGCTCAGGGTGATTCTGCATCCTTACTTTTATCATCTCAATATACCAGTCACAGAAATCATTCCACACAAAATTGTAAAGTGACTTCGTGTAATCATTGATCCTGTACTGTTCAAGATAAGACTTTGCTTCTGCAAGGACAGAGTTCAGCCTGCTGTCCATCCACTTGTCAACAAGGTCATCTGAATCCGCATCTTTCTGTGCTACAGCGGAGCTTTCTGCTGAGTGTCTGCTCAAATGCAACATTCTTCCGGCATTCCATATCTTTGTTATGAAGTTTCTCCCCAGTATTGTTTTCTCTTCGTCAAACAGTACATCATTGCCAAGCGGAGCGAGATAAATGATCGTAAACCTGAAGGCATCAGCTCCGTATTTATCCATAAGCTCGATTGGATCAACATAATTGCCCAGCGTTTTAGACATCTTCTGGCCCTTTGCATCCCTCACTATAGAATGGAAATAAACATCCCTGAAGGGAATCTCCTTCCTGTATTCAAGGCCGGCCATTATCATTCTTGCAACCCAAAGAAAGATTATCTCAGCTCCGGTTGAGAGAAAATCCGTAGGATAGTAGTAATTCAGATTTTCATTCTTGCTGTCGTTCTCATTGTTCTCCCAGCCAAATACGCTGAGCGGCCAAAGCCATGAGGAAAACCATGTGTCCAGTACATCCTCATCCTGCCGCCAGTTCTCAGCATCAGCAGGCGGATTCACATCACAATAGATTTCACCTGTCTTCTTATGATACCAGATCGGGATCTGATGACCCCACCAAAGCTGACGTGAAATACACCAGTCCCTTATGTGGTCCATCCAGTGGTTATAGACCTTCAGATATCTTTCCGGGAAGAATCTGATCTTGCCGGAGTTAACGGCATCAATTGCAGGATCAGCAAGCTTCTTCATATGCACAAACCACTGCTCCGACAGCAAGGGCTCAATGACCGCCTTAGTTCTGTCAGACAGTGCAACGTTGTGTGCATAGTCCTCTGTTTTTACAAGGAGGCCTTCTTCTTCGAGTCTCTTAACAACCCTTTTGCGGGCCTCAATGACATCCAATCCCGCAAATTCGCCTGCATGTTCATTCAACCTGCAATCCTTTGTGAATATGTTCAGTTGCTCGAGTCCGTGCCTCTCCCCCACTTCAAAATCATTGTAATCGTGTCCCGGGGTGATCTTAAGAGCACCCGTACCAAAGTCCATTTCTACATAACCGTCTTCAACAACAGGTATAAATTTATTTACCAAAGGCAGTTTAACTTTCTTATTTTTATATTTGTTAAACCGCTTGTCCTTAGGATTTACCGCGACAGCTGTGTCTCCGAATATTGTTTCAGGGCGGGTTGTGGCAACAATTATATATTCATTCGAATCTTCCAGCACATACTTCACAAAATAAAGCTTATCAGTTCTTTCTTCATAGAATATCTCATCATCACTTACCGCCGTTCCTGAAACAGGGTCCCAATTGACAATCCGGTGCCCCTTGTAGATGAGGCCTTTTCTGTACAGATCAACGAATACTTTTCTCACATTCAGTGAAAGCCCTTCATCAAGTGTGAATCTTTCCTTCGACCAATCCACTGAGGCGCCAAGCTTTCTCAGCTGTTTCTGAATCGTACCTCCGTTCTTGTCCTTCCACTCCCATACCAACTTTACAAACTCTTCACGACCTAACTGCTCCTTCGTCTTTCCCTGTCTGGCAAGGTCCTTCTCAACCATAACCTGAGTCGCAATGCCGGCATGGTCCATGCCCGGCACCCAACAGACTTCATAGCCTTCCAGCCTCTTCATCCTGCAGTAAACGTCCTGAATGGTATTGTTCAGCATGTGCCCTGTGTGCAAAATACCTGTGACGTTAGGCGGCGGTATCACAACCGAGAATTTAGGTTTACCGGGCTTAGGTGTGGAGTCGTATAATTTTCCGTTGTGCCAGAAGTCTCTCCATTTTTGCTCTATTGTCAGGAAGTCAAAGTTCTTGGGGAAATCCATAGTCCGTCAGACAGTCTCCTTTGCTCTTTTTTTGTTTTTTGAAATTATCTCTTCTGCGAGATTAAGATAGGCCATGCAACCCTCTGAATTGATTCTGTAAAGGCACAGAGGCTTGCTGAAAAAGCTTGCTTCGTTAAGCAGATTTGTATTCGGAATAGATGTTGAAAGCAGGTATGACCCGTGCTTCATCTTAAGTTCTCTTTCTGAGATCTTTGAAACTCTTGAGTCCTTTTCATACATGGTCATCAATATTCCTTCAATTCGAAGATCCGGATTGGCAACCTCCCGTATCCAGTTATAATACTCTATCAGCCTGTCCACAGCATCAAGCGAAAAGTGCCCCGGCTTGATTGGTATCAGAATGCTGTCTGAAGCTACAAGTGCTGCTGTTGACATGCCTCTTAGCGACGGCGGACAGTCTATGATCACAAATTCATAAAACTCAAGAATACCCTGAAGCGCATTTTTTAGGATGAGCCTGTTTTCAGAAAACTTGTGAAACTTGTCCTGTGAATTTGATGTGTCAACGGTAGAAGGAACGAAATCAAGGTATTTCAGGTCCGTCCTGTGGATTGCCGCACCAATTGAATGAGTGAATGAGAATACTTCCGCAAGGCTCGCTTTGATCTTGTCTGACGTGAATCCGAGCGCAATGGCAGAACCACCGAAAGGATCCACATCTATCAGCAAAGTCTTTCTTTCTGCAACAGCGAGTGAAGATGCAAGATTGACAGCAGTGGTGGTCTTGCCGACACCTCCCTTAGGTACGCAAACTGATATTATTCTGCTCATTCAGAGTTTGGTATGATATAACGTGTTATTATTAATAACCATGAACGGCTTGCCTGTCAGCCGGAAGCCCTCAAACGGTGTGTTTCTGCTGCGGGACCTGAAGTTCTTCTTTTTCACAATCCACTTAGCATCAAGGTCGAGAACGCTGAGGTTTGCTCTCTGTCCGGGCTCAACGCTTATTCTATCAAGGTTCAGGATCTTTCTTGGATTCACGGACATCTTCTCAATAAGCTGACTGAAACTTAAAATGCCTTCCTCGACTAAATAAGTATATGCAAGACCAAAGGCAGTTTCAAGTCCGATTATGCCAAACGGAGCATCAACAAATCCCTGAGACTTTTCATGCTCTGTATGCGGAGCGTGATCTGTGCAGATGACATCAATTGTGCCGTCTGACAATCCACCCAAAATGGCATTCACATCTTCCCTTGTCCTCAAAGGAGGATTCATTTTATAATTTGTGTCATAGTCAATGCATCCGGAATCAGTGAGTATGAAATGGTGCGGGCATGCTTCACCGGTAACGCTGAGTCCCCTGTCCTTTGCACTCCTGAGGAGTGTGACACTTCCCGCACAAGACATATGCTGAATATGGTAGTGCGCTCCGCTGACGTATGCACAGATTTCAATGTCCCGTGCAATTACAGATGTTTCACTGGCAGAAGGTATTCCTCTAAGGCCTGTAACGGTTGATACAAATCCCTCATTCATCACTCCCCTGTTTGAGAGTTTCAGGTCTTCACAATGCTGAATGACGGGCAAACCTGTCTGTGCGCCGTATTCAAAAACTCTTCTCAACAGCTCGGGATCCTGTACGGGACTGCCGTCATCCGTGATTGCACGCGCTCCCGCAGACGCAAGGCTTAGTAACGGAGAAAGCTCTTCACCGGCTCTGTTTCTGCTTGCACATACGGAATACTCAACATCAACAACACCCGAGTTTCCCCTTCGTAACAGGTCTCTCAATAGAACGGGATTGTCTATAGGCGGCGAAGTATTCGGCATGCACAGAACGCCGGTAAATCCACCGTTTGCAGCTGCATCCGATCCAGTATCTATTGATTCTTTATGAGTCTGTCCCGGCTCTCTGAAGTGTACATGCATGTCAAACAATCCGGGAACCACTGCCTTTCCTTTCAGATCTATCTCATCAAAGGTCTTCTTTGTTGCAAGTCCCTTCCGGATATTTTTGATGATCCCTTTATCTATCAGAATATCTGCAATTATATCCAGCCCATCTGAAGGAGATACGATCCGGGTATTCCTGAGAATCATTTTCATTTCATTTTTCCTCCGGCAAGTTCGGATATGACTGCAAGCCTGACGGCAAGACCATTCGTAACCTGTTCAAAGATCAGCGAGTTTTTTGATTCCGCAATACGGCTGTCAAGTTCCACATTAATGTTCATAGGTCCCGGGTGCAAAATCCTGATCTTCGGATTGAGCGACAGTCTTTCCCACGTCATGCCATAAAACCTGTTGAACTCCTGAAGAGACGGAAGAAGCCTGCCTGCATCCCTTTCGAGTTGTACCCTAAGAAGGTTCAGAGCATCATGTTCTTTCAATGCATCATCAATATTGTCATAAACATCAATATGCAATCCTTCTATTGCTGAGGGTAAGAATGGCCTTGGCGCACAAACCGATACCTTTGCTCCAAGTTTGTTTAAACCGTGTATGTTTGACATTGCCACTCTGCTGTGGGAAATATCCCCGACAATACATACTCGCAACCCTTCTATCTTTCCGAAGGCCCTCTTCAATGTCAGGATATCAAGCAGTCCCTGAGTAGGATGTTCCGCCGCACCGTCACCCGCATTTATCACGTTTCCCGAGACCGTTTCGCTTATCAGTTTAGGAACGCCCGGTACTTCATGCCTGACAATGAATATATCGAACTTCATTGCTTCAAGGTTCTTGACTGTATCAAGAAGTGTTTCACCCTTTGCAATTGATGATCCTTCTCCGGTGAAGTTTACTGTATTATGACCAAGCATCTTTGCGGCCAGTTCGAAAGATACACGGGTTCTTGTAGAGTTCTCAAAGAACAGGTTCAGTATGCTGGAAGGTTTTGGAGATTTCCCCGAAATATCCTTTCTGTCGATCATTCTTCTGCAATGCTCAGACCTATCGAGAAGATGCTCGAGCTGATCCTTTGAAAGATATCTGAGCCCGAGAAGATTTTTGATCTTTTCCATTCCGGTTACATTCCAATTAAGAAATTCCACAGGACGTAATCCAGTATCAGAATTGATGCAGCAGCAATGACAAAAGCTTTGATGGTTGAAAGTCCAACGCCTTCCGCACCTCCGCTGGTCTGAAACCCGATATAACAGCCAATTGACGATATTGACAAGCCAAAGAACAAGGCCTTTATGGTTGCGGCATAGACGTCTTTGGCTTCAAATGCAGTCTTAAAGCCGGAAAGAAATGTATCCGAGGGTACGCCAAGGAAAACTGTTGCTACAGTGTATGAGCCGAGAATTGCAATCGTACTTGAATAGATCACAAGTACCGGCAGCATGAGAGTTGTTGCAGTTATTCTCGGCATTGCGAGATATCTCTCCGGGCTGATCGCCATTGCTTCAAGCGCGTCAATCTGCTCCGTGACTTTCATAGTACCGAGCTCTGCCGCCATTGAAGCACCGACCCTGCCGGCAAGAACAATTGCGGAAAGAACGGGACCAAGTTCTATGATAATAGCTTTTGTGGTAGCGGAACCAAGGTAGCTGAAGGAAATGAGCCCCTTGATCTGATAAGCAGCCTGCCAGCAGGAAACGGCTCCGGTGAATAAACCGATGATGCTGACAAGTACAAGTGAATTGACTCCGACATGTTCCATCTGTTCAATGATCAGCTTACGGTCTCTTATGACTCTTTTCAAACTGAGGATAACATCAAGCATCATGCGTGAATATTCGCCCAGCTCCGAAAAGAACTGCAGAAATTTCCTGCCGATAATTGAAATCAGTTTTCTCACCAGTCAGATATTCAGAAAATTTTCAGTAAGTCTTCAAGCGTTGTACTTTGACCTGCAATAGTTTGTTGCCTGACTTCTTCATTACAGTAATCATAAGGTCTTTGAAATCAACCCGTTCAAAGAGTTCCGGAACGTGACCCGTAACAGTATGAAGAAATCCGCTGAGGGTAGTATATTGTTCATTATCAACCGGTATGTCAGCTTTGAACTGCTGATTGAATTCTTCAACGGTCATGTTCGGATTCACCGTAAAGACGCCTTTCTTTTCGCCGGATACCATGTCAATGTCCGTATCATATTCATCTTCGATCTCTCCGACCATTTCTTCTATGATATCCTCGAGCGTGATCAGTCCTTCAACTCCGCCATGCTCATTGCTCACAATTCCCAGGTGTATCCTCTTCTTCTGCATTTGCCTGAGGAGGTCTCCTATGTGTACAGTTTCCGTTACAAAAAAAGCCGGACGTATGATGTCCTGAAGTACGATTATTTCCCTGTGCTCAGCTGCACTGATCAGGTCTTTGGAATAGATGATCCCGATTATGTTGTCGATACTGTCTTTGTAAACCGGAATTCTTGAGTATCCTTCCTCTATCACCTTTTCAATGATCTTTTCCCTGCTTTCGTCTATGTCAATTGCAAACATCTGATTCCTCGGGATCATGACTTCTTTTGCTGTCTTGTCGTTGAAGTCAAACACTCTTTGGATTATCTGGGATTCAATCTTATCAATCCTCCCAGACATTGTACCTTCAGAAATGAGAGTCTTTATTTCTTCCTCCGAGTGCGACCTTTCTGACTCGGTAACAGGGTCAATGCCTATCAGTTTCAGGATGTAATTTGCAGTGCCGTTAAGCAGCCATATTGCAGGCTTGAAGATCATATAGAACAAATTCAGCGGCCATGCAACAAACAGAGTGGTAGATTTTGGATATCGAATTGCAAGCGACTTAGGGGCCAGCTCACCAATGATTATATGCAGAAAAGTGATGAAGGCAAATCCGACTCCCATTGAGAACGTTCGTACAGTTGCCGGATCACTGATTCCAAGGAATTTGAAGAACGGTTCCAATATTCTTGATGTGACCGGTTCGCCAATCCACCCAAGTCCAAGTGAAGCAATTGTAATTCCGAATTGCGTTGCGGCCAGGTAAGAGTCAAGGTTTGTAACAAGCTTTATTGCAAGCTTTGACCTTTTTCCTGCTTCAGGATCAAGCTGGGTTTTTCTGATCTTAACGATCGCAAATTCACCTGCAACAAAGAGCGCATTAAGGAATACGAAGAACAGAAGCAGCAACAGGTCAAACAGTATAGACTTAACTTCCATTAATTAAATATACTTAAATGCACCTGTATCTTCAATTTAGAAGGAATTTGTACAGGGATGGAAAGATGTAATGTCGAGAAGATGATCTTATTTTGCAAAGATCATCTTTCTTATGTCTGATGAATATCCGGACTCCAGTTTGTAGAAGTAAATACCGCTGGAGAGTTCAGCATACTTTGCGGCATTAAAAGCCACAGAATAGACGCCGGGAGTTTGATAGCCGTCAACAAGCATATCTACGACCTGCCCGGTGAGGGAATAAACGCTTATCTTAATGTGAGTTGCTACCAGCACTTCGTACGGTATGACAGTTGACGGATTGAACGGATTGGGATTGTTTTGTTTAAGTCTGAACTCGGGAACTTCCGTAATGCCTATCTTTATGACATTTGCCGGAGCTATCTCATTTCCGGAGTTACTGATCACGGATAGAGAATAGTAGTAAACACCGTTCTCTTCAGGTGAGTCATTGCAAATGTAACTGTAAACAAGAGATGAATCAGTTTCGGACTTTTTTCTGAAGTTTGCCAAAGGGACTTCACATACTCTTGCAAATTCTGCGTTTGAAGATTTCTTCTTTGATACCACGAATTTCGAAACACCTTCGGGATTTGCAATCTCCCATTTCAGAAGAAACTCACTTTGCTCAAAACCTGCATTGAAGAATCCAACAACGTTCTTGTCCTGCGCCGGTACCATCCGTTGCAGAATAAGTGTAAGAACAATCAGCAATATCACTGATCCAATCTTCATCTGCTTTCCTGAAGGAACTCAAGCCTCTTTCTTAACCTGTCCTTCGACATAAGAAGTTTGTCCTTTCCGAAGACCGCTTCTTCCTGGCTTGTAAATACGAGTTCGTATTCGTCACTCATTACTATTGCTTCCTCCGGACACACTTCTTCACAAAATCCGCAGAATATGCAACGGACCATATTGATCTCGAACTTTTCCGGGAATCTCTCCTTTTCTCTGTCTGTCTCGCCTGCCTGAACTTCTATTGCCAATGCAGGACATACCCGTGAGCAAAGCCCGCACGCAACACATCTTTCCGAACCGTCATCTTCCTGCACCAGGACAGGCCTTCCTCTGTATGAAGCGGGTGGCACCCATCTTTCTTCAGGATATTGCCTCGTGAACTTGGGCCTGAATATTTGCTTGAACGTCAGTCCAAGTCCCTTTACAACCTGCGGAATATAAGTGTGCTCCAGAAATGTCAGATCCTTCTTCTTGATGATAGCCATTTGATGAAAAGTTCAGATTTAAATTCGTTTATAATAGAGCAACTTATTTCACGAGGAGCATCTTCTTCTTGTCACTGAAGTTGCCGGCGTTCATAGAATAATAATAGATCCCGGATGACAGCCCGATTCCCGAAAAATCAACTTTGTAAACTCCTGCACCGTATCTCACACCGGGAATCAGTTCATTTACCATCATTCCGAGTGAATTATAGATCTTCAGACTAACTACTTCCGGTCTTGGGATCGAGAAATTTATCGTTGTTGAAGGATTGAACGGATTCGGATAATTCTGCGACAATTCATATCCTTCTGCATTGGAGGATATGTTGCTGATTCCAACTCCGCCAATTTCCACCTTGAATGTGTCAAGCACAAATTGTGAAGGATTGTCAGTGTTGTACATTTTCACAACGGAAGTACCGAGTCCCTGGCCGTCGCATGAGAAGTCAATGTAGAATAATGTATCGGTTTGTCCCGGTTGAAGTACATAGGGAGGATCCGATGTAAGTGAGATCGTATCAACAAAGGGCGCATAGCAAAGGTCATAGCACATTTGAGTGTACCAGTTTGCAGGCATGTCATTGACAATTCTCGCAAACCTGAAATTGATAGGTGAAGAAGACTGGCTTGATACGATCGCCTGTCTTTTAACTACCTGAACCGAATCAGGAATGTACGGATAGTTGACATAAACGGGGCCAAGATTTCTGTATGAAAATCCCTGAGCATGAGTATCCGAATTTGATATCAGGGCTGTTAGAAGTATGACGGAAAGTAGAGCTTTGATCATTATTGATGTTTGGTTAGTTTGTTAAAAATCAGTTTAGCATTCCCTGCAAACGGTTAAAGCGCTGTTTGGCCAGGAGATAATCAGGACACATTTCAATGGCTTTTCTGTATTCTTCAAGTGCTTCAAACCACAGTCCCTTATGCTCAAGGATCTTGCCAATATTGAAATGCGCAAATTGCTTGTTTGAAAACCTGTTTGCATTGAGCGCCAGCTCGAGCCAGGTCATTGCTTCCTCAAATTTTCCCTGCTGAATAAGATATGCACCAATGTCGTTGTATGGATTTCCGTATTCGGGATCAAGTGATATAGCTGTCTTGCATTCATCAATTGCTTTCTCATAATCACCGATGAAACTGTAGGTCCAGCCAAGGAATGTGTGCGCTTCCGGAGTGGGGTGAATTTTGAGTGACTTCTTATAATTCAGAATTGCTTCTTCAAACTTTCCGTTCATTTGAAGCTGATAAGCTTTCAGAAGATATTCCTTTGATTTCTCTGATTGGGATTCGAAATTATTCTCTTTCATTTCTCGTATTTTTCCACGGAAACGTACAAAATCGGACTAAAGTTTCTTGAACAAACATAACCTATGACATTATTTATTTCAAGTTCTTTTGAGTATTTTGCACCCTGAAATCACTCATTAAGTATGAAGACAGCCATTATTCTCGGCTCAGGACTCAGGCAACTGATGAATGAAGTCAGAAATAAGACAAAGCTTTACTCAGATGAACATGGATTTCATAAAGCTGAGGTCATTTCCGGAAAGCTCTTTGGAAAGGAAGTCGTATTGTTTACAGGGAGAAGACACTTTTATGAGGGTTATTCAGCAGATGAGGTACTTTCTCTGATCAGAATGGCCCGTGAAATGGAATGCAGTCTTGCCATAATTACTAACGCTGCCGGCGGCCTGAATCCTGAGTTTGAAGTCTCAGATCTTATGGTGATTACTTCATTTCTGAACATGCTTTACAGGCAACTTCCATATTCCGGGCGGTCAAAGTATCTGAACGAAAGAGCGACCGAAATGATCAGGGATGACGGCATCAGGCACGGACTTGGACTTAGGTTCGGCAATTATTGCTGCAGCCACGGACCAAGCTATGAAAGCAGGGCAGAAACAAGAATGCTCAGGAGGTTTGGGATAGATGCTGTCGGCATGTCAACAGTTCCCGAGATGATCGAGGCAAAGAGGCTTGGAATGCAAGTGATTGGAATCTCATGCATTTCCAATATGCTTTCGGAGAATGGCACTTTTGAAACAAGTCATGACGAAGTTCTCACAGCATGTGAAAAAGCCTATGACAGATTTTCGGTACTGATGGAGAACTTAATGAAGAAGCAATCATCACTCACAGATGCTGACTGACACTCATGCTCATTTATATTACCCGGAGATCCTTGACAGGCTTGATGATGTAATCCGAAGCGCAAGGGAATCCGGTATTGGCAGGATCATTGCACCGGCAGTGAATTTGGAGACCTCCCTAAAAGTGCTTGAACTGTCGAAAGCGTACAACGAAATATTCTGCGCTCTGGGAATCCACCCTTGCGATGTGATGAAAGTGAAGGATAACGAACTTGAAGAAATTGAAAGCCTTATCACTAACGAAAAGGTTGTGGCCATTGGAGAGACAGGGCTTGACTACTACTGGGATGTAAGCAGTATTCATGTTCAGAAGGATTTTTTCCGAAAGCAGATAAGGATTGCGTCAGAAAACAACCTGCCTGTGATCGTTCATACCCGTAACTCTTTAGATGACGCAGTATCAATAATCCGTGAGGAACATGACAGGTTTCCTGTAAAGGCGCATTTTCATTGCTTCAGCGGTAACCGGGAACAGCTTAAAGAATGCCTGGCCATTCCCGGAGTTTACATTTCGTTTTGCGGAAACATCACATACAAAAAGTCCGGCATGGATGAAGTCATTGCAGATGTTCCGGCAGACAGGCTTTTGAGCGAGACAGACTCGCCATTCTTGCCCCCTGTTCCGTACAGAGGTAAAACCAACGAACCGGCTTACATGGTAAGAACGATTGAGAAGATTGCGGAAGTAAAAGATATGGATGCCGGTGAGCTTAAGGAAACATTGTCAGAGAATGCAGAAGAATTCTTCCGGTTTGGGAAACATTAATCCTGTGTTAAGAGAATTTTTTTTGAAAGCTTGGGAACATATATTAAATCAACTAAACTAATTGCTGACAGATGAAGTATTACACATTTCACAGCCAGGATTCGGGCAGCGGAAATTTTCCACCGCCTCCACCTTCGGGTTCTGTTCCACCGTCAGGATATAATGCACCTCCCCCTCCGCCACCGCCTCCGCCATCTTACGGACAAGGCCAGCAACCCGGCGGAATGCAGGGCGGCGCAAGCTCAAATGCGATCATAGCACTTGTTCTGGGAATACTCTCTTATGTGACATGCGGAATCTTTGCAGCTATCCCGGCATGGATCGTCGGAAAGAAGGAACTTGCTGAAATAGACGCAGGAAGGTCACCGGAAAACGGCAGGACGCTTGCAAAGATCGGGATGTGGCTTGGAATAATTAATGTGATCCTCTCAATACTCGGCCTGATAATATTCATGATCCTTCTTGCTCTCGGCATGCTTGGTTCCCTTGGGCTGGATGAATACAGCATGGTTTGAAGATCCAAATTCTGAATATCAAGATCTGATCATAATGATGGCAACTGAACGTTGCCATTTTCTTTTTGGATGAAAGTTAAATTTCGAAAATTCGACGAATCGCTTCCGGCCTACGTTCCGGAGCATACAACTGCCGGTTCGGCCGGGCTTGATCTTTGTGCTGCTGTGAGCAAACCGGTCAGCATTGAACCATCCGGAAAAGCCCTGATAGGAACCAACCTCATCATTGAACTTCCTGAAGGTTTTGAAGGACAGGTGAGGCCGCGAAGCGGCCTTGCACTCAGGCACGGTGTAACCGTGCTGAACTCACCGGGCACGGTGGATTCAGACTACAGAGGAGAAGTGAAAGTCCTGCTTATCAATCACGGAACAGAGCCGTTCACCGTAAATTTGGGTGACAGAATTGCACAGCTGGTAGTTGCCCGCTATGAAAGAATTTCTTTTGAGCAAAGCGAAGACATATCGGATACTCCAAGAGGAGAGGGCGGATATGGAAGCACGGGAGTATCTGTAAACTCTAAGTGAAGGGAAAGCTCAACATAGTGACTACCCCGATCGGAAATCACTCCGATATGACAGTCAGAGGATTGAGATTGTTAAACGAATCCGATTTCATTGTTTGTGAGGAATTCAAGATCGCGTCAAGACTTCTGAGGTTCTTCGGAATAAAGAAAGAACTGCTGAGCCTGAATGAGCACAACAAGGAACATTCAACGCAAGAAGTTCTTAACTTACTGCTTGAAGGCAAGACAGTGTCGTTGATAAGCGATTGCGGCACTCCGGGATTTGCAGATCCCGGCCATGAGCTTATAGTCAAGTGCATTGAATATGAGGTAAGTATTGAATTCTGCGGTGGTGCAAACTCGGTCATGGCGGCCCTTCCGCTTAGCGGATTTGACATCAGTCGTTTCTATTACGCCGGATTTGTATCTCCAAAGACAGATCAAAGGAGAAAACGGCTCACGGAACTGTGCCGCCTGCAGGCCGCAATTGTGTTGCTCGAAACTCCGTACCGCCTCAGACAAATACTTCATGACATCGGAGAAGCCTTCGGAGGCCGTCAGATCTTTGTTGGATTTGACCTTACAATGGAAACAGAAAAGATTATGCGCGGTAATGCTCCCGAGATACTTGAAACTTTGGGAGAAGAGAAAAAAAGGGGTGAGTTCGTAATCATAATAGACAAACCATGATAACTATTCGTGTATTCAGCGAAAAGACAGGCATAAGAACAATTGAGCCTGCGCAACTTACAGAGTGGGATTATACATGCGATGAGAACATATGGATAGACATGTATGAAACGGGAAGTCCTGATTGCGAAAGAATACTTTCAAAGGTCTTCGGGTTTCATGAACTACTGATTGAAGATGCTCTTAAGTACTCAGGGGATTCAGAGGTTCACCATCCCAAGATTGACGATTTTGAAAGCTATATGTTCATAGTTTTCAACGGCATTAACAAGGGTGCAACAATTTCAAAGATCGGTTTCTTTTCGCTCAGTTGCTTTCTCGGGCATAATTTTCTTGTTACAATTCACAATGAAAAGCCGGCAAACTCTGTTGCTGAGTCAGTTCGAAATTCATTGTCGCCGTCATCTTTCCGCAAAGGCCCCGATTACTTACTGCATCTTATCTTTGATGCAATTGTTGATAACTATTATCCGATACTGGATGAACTTGAGGAAAAGCTCAACAGCATCGAGGAAACTATGTTCAAGAATGATCCGACCAACAGAGTGCTCGTGACCATTCTGAGCCTGAAAAGAGATCTCGTAAAACTGATCAGGTACTCTTCATATCAAAGGGAAGTCCTTTTTAAACTCACACGTGCAGATTCCGATCTTATATCTCCGGAAGAGTCGATCTACTACAGAAATGTTTACGATCATCTGGTAAGAATTGCTGATTCCTCCGAATCATACCGTGATTATACGACATCAGTTCTGGATTCTTACCTGTCTATTGTCAACAACAGGCTCAATGAGACTATGAAGTTTCTTACATCTGTTGCAACAGTTATGCTTCCGCTCACTTTTCTTACCGGACTATTCGGGATGAACTTTGAGCACATGCCGTTTCTCAAGTCCGAGTGGGGTTTCGGACTGACAATACTGATAATGGGAGTAATTGGATCAGGAATGATCTATTGGTTCAGGAAGAAGAAGATCATGTGACTCTCTCAGAATCCGAGAAGTTCTCCTTCTGTTTCGGTAAGTCTTCTGAATTCACTGAAGATCTTTTCAAAGATATCGGCTCCCCTTCTCATTTCTATGTTCCTTCCGTCAATGCTTCTCACAGGCGTAAGTTCTCCCATAGTTCCTGTGGTGAAAACATATTCTGCGTTATAGAACTCGGTCAGTGAGATTCTCCTTTCTTCATGCTTAAGACCAAGCCTATGGGCAATCTCAAGCACTAATCCGCGTGTGATGCCGGGCAAACAGGCATCCGGAAGAGGCGTGGTCAATTCACCGTTCCTGATCATGAAGATATTGGTGGCGTTTGTTTCCGAGACAAATCCCGATTCATCAAGCATGAGAGCGTCGTCCGCGCCATAAAGATTTGCCTGAATCTTTGCCAGAATATTATTGAGCAGATTGTTGTGGTGGATCTTTGAATCCAGGAACTGCGGATTGTTCCTCCGGATCGAAGACGTTACAAGCGTGATTCCATTAGAATTATCATATACGGGAGCCTTCCATTCAGCAAGAACAATTAGACAGCTCCCATTTGTGTTCAATCTGGGGTCCATTCCCGATGTGATCTTTTCACCCCTTGTAAGCGTAAGTCTTATGTGTGCACCGTCTCTCATTCCGTTTGCTTTCAGTGTGAGATTCACGGCATTGCGTATGAAATCATTACCGGGAATATCTGCAAACATCAATGCATGCGCAGATTCCCTCAGCCTGTTCATGTGCTTCTCAAAACAGAATATCCTCCCGTTGTATATTCGAAGCCCTTCCCAAACTGCATCTCCGCCCTGCACGGAACTGTCAAATACTGAAACCTTTGCTTCTTCCCTTTCCCAAAGCCTGTCTTTGACAAAAACTTTTATCCTCTCATTTCTTGGATCAAAATTCTGAAGCATGATCACACCTTAAGTGAATGACTGAATAATTCTCTGTAATAAACAAGACACTGTTCGTAAAGGTCCTGCAGTTGATCCGGCACCTCTCTTGAATTGATCTCGCCGCCGGCAAAGCCGGTCGTCTGATGCACATTGGCATACCAGTGCTTCGCCCATATCCCGTCTTCCGGCCTTGGACCGGCTTGCCAGCTTAGCATTTCTTCCTGAAACTCTATTCCAACCGATTCGCAAAGCATATGGAGAGCTCTTCCCGGGTCGCGCAGTATTTCGCCAGAATCTATCACGGTAACGCCTGTCCCTATGGCATTAAGTTCTTCAAAGAGCTCATACTGCATTCTAACTCCTATATCATTCATGCTTACGCTTGAGATCACCTGATGATAAGAGCTGATAATGCGCTTCGGATCCCTTATCAGCAGTACATTCTGCACTTCCGGGAGGAAAGATCGGTCAATTTCGACAAGATGATGTGTCATCTGTTTCATGAACAGGATATCGCCTTCAAATTCGCCGAGTATAATATCGGAGATGACCTTTTCTCCGTCCGACTCCATGCTTGAAATGATCTCATACCTTCCGGGATGATCCGCTCCCGTAACTCTGAGGTAATGTCCGTACAAAGGCTCGTCCACTACCTGTGTATCACTTCGCTGTGCAAAGGAGTACATCAGTGCGGTGGATATATTTCTTGGGCTTGACCACAGGCAGATACGTTTCTTCAAGTCTTTGAAGTTTTGCAAAGTTAGCAAAAATCACTTCAACCTAACACACAAACATCAAACATTTGCGGAGGTTGCCGCTTTCTGTGCAGACCAATGAGTTCACGGATGTGTATGAACGGCTGAATTGATAAACAGAGCCCGATTCGGTATTTTTGCAAGTGAAATCAGACTACAAGTCCGCAGGTGTCAACATAGATGAGGGCGAAAGATTTGTCGACTCCATTAAGCCTTTAGTGAGAAAGACCTTTTCCCGAAATGTGCTCAGCGGAATAGGAAACTTCGGTGCGTTTTACAGGCCGGAGTTCAATGTCTATAAAGACCCGGTTCTTGTTTCAAGCATTGACGGAGTTGGCACAAAGCTTAAGATTGCGGCCGCTCTTGGAAAATACGATACTATAGGAGAAGATCTTGTCAATCACTGCGTGAATGATATAGCGGTATGCGGTGCGGTCCCTATGTTTTTTCTCGATTACTACGCAACGGGCAAGCTGAAAAGCCGTGATGCAATTGAGATCGTCAAAGGCCTTGCAAGAGGTTGCAAAATCAATGGTTGTTCGCTTATCGGCGGAGAAACTGCGGAAATGCCCGGAGTTTATGCAGGTGATGATTTTGACCTGGCGGGTGCTGTTACAGGAATAGTTGACAGAAAGAAAATAGTTGATTCATCGGCAGTCAAAGCGGGTGATCTTCTGATAGGATTAAGATCAAGCGGCCTTCACACAAACGGTTATTCACTGGTGCGTAAGATCTTCGGAACCGGAAAGAGTCTGGACAAAAAGTATGGCAAGCTCTCAGTCCCGCTTGGCAGAGAACTGCTAAAAGTCCACAGGTCTTACCTGAAGATCATTCGTGAAAGTTTACGTCGTTTCAGGATCAGTTCAATTGCGCACATTACCGGTGGCGGCATTGTCGGGAACACTTCCCGCGTTATACCGGGAGGGCTTTACGCTGATGTTGACTGGAATGCGTGGAAGCCTGGCGAGATATTCAATGTCATCAGATCAGAAGGAAGTGTTCCGGAAGATGATATGAGGAGGACCTTCAATCTTGGGATCGGACTTGTGTTCATTGTGAGAGAAGATGAGTGTGCAAGATTCATGAATTTTCTGATTTCACGTAAGGAAAGGCCGACCGTGATCGGAAGCGTGCAAAGGAATTAAATACAACTTCAAGGAGCATAAAATGACCACAGCAACAAAGACAAGAACTGTTGACCTTGCCAAGCTCAAGGTTGAAGAAAGATCCGAGCTCATTAATGCCGTAAATGTGCAGGACGTATTGCGCAAGTACATGCTTGTTGACGGCTTTGATGTGACTGTTGACCTTCACAAGTCAAGGGGTTCCTATATTCACGATGCCAAGAGCGGCAAGAGCTATCTCGATTTCTTCACTTATGTTGCTTCGCATCCGCTTGGCATGAATCATCCCGCGCTTGACAATGATGAGTTTATAAGTGAGATCGGAAAGATCGCAGTCAACAAGCCTTCATTATCAGATATATACACTGAAGTACAGGCAAAGTTTGTTTCTGAATTCTTCAGAATAGCCGTTCCCCCTTATTTTAAGTACAGCTTTTTCATTGAGGGAGGCGCGCTTGCAGTTGAGAATGCTCTCAAGACCGCATTCGACTGGAAGGTCAGGAAGAATTTTGAGAAGGGATACAAAGAAGAGAAGGGCCATCAGGTAATACACTTCAAGGAAGCGTTTCACGGAAGAAGCGGCTACACGCTTTCTCTTACCAATACCGATCCTACAAAGATCCTCTACTTTCCGAAGTTCAACTGGCCGAGGATAGACAATCCAAAGGTCACATATCCCCTTAATGAAGAAAACCTGGCGGCTGTTATCAAAGCGGAGGATGCTGCCGTTGCGCAGATAAAGGATGCACTTATGAAGAACAAGGACGACATCGCATGCCTGATTCTCGAACCGATCCAGGGAGAAGGCGGAGACAATCATTTCAGGAAGGAGTTCTTTTTAAAACTCCGTGAACTTTGTGATGAGAATGAAATGCTGATGATACTCGATGAAGTGCAGACGGGAATTGCCATGACCGGAAAGATGTGGGCACACATGCACTACGTTCAGCCGGATATAATCTCATTCGGAAAGAAGACACAGGTTTGCGGAATACTTTCGACCGGAAGGGTTGATGAAGTGGAAGAAAATGTATTCCGAAAGGCAAGCCGAATCAATTCCACCTGGGGCGGCAACATGGTTGACATGAAGCGGTTCACAAAAATTCTTGAAATAATAGAATCAGAGAACCTTGTTGAGAACTGTGATGTTCACGGCAGGTACTTGCAGGAGAAGATCAATGCACTTGCCGAAAAATATCCTGAAAAGCTGTCCAACGGAAGAGGACTCGGGCTTTTCTGCGCCTTTGACTGCAAGGATACCGAGATGCGCAACAAGGTTACTTCAGAGGCAATGAAGAACGGGCTGTTGATCCTCGGTTCAGGGAACAGGTCAGTGAGATTCAGGCCGCCGATAAACATTTCAAAGAGTGAAATTGATGAGGGAATGGGAATTCTGGATAAAGTCATCTCCGCGATTTGATCAGGAAAGTGAAACTTACAAACAGGTATGGTCACGGACGACATTAAGAAGCAGTTCATAGGCTATCTTAAGAAGAAAGCGCACAGGATCACCAACGAGCGTTTCCTGATACTTGATTCGGCCGTAAATATGAATGTTCATTTTGATGCGGATGAGCTTTATCTTAAAATGAAGAATGAGTACATCAACGTTTCGCGAGCTACTGTTTATAAGACTCTGGAGCTGATGAGCGAATGCGGAATTCTTACCAAGCACAATTTCAAGGGCGACAGGACAAGGTATGAAACGAAGATCGGGAGGAAGATGCATTATCATCTGATCTGTACCTTATGCAACAAGATCCTTGAGTTTGAGAATCCGGCAATTCAGAAGATACAGGACAAACTTTGCAAAGAGAATAACCTGATGAACGTTGACCACACTTTTCAGGTGTTTGCCAGATGTGAGAGCGAAAAGGAGTGCCGGTTCAAGGAAGCTCAAAATATCTCTTTGCGCTAATTATGCGGACTAAGTCTTAATAATGTTAATGAGGAATGCTGCACAGCTTAAGCCGGGCGAGATTGCTGTGATCGTTGACGTTGACAACGATCATCCTTCATCGCACAGGATCCTGGAGATCGGATTCACTCCCGGGCAGGAGATCCAGTACATAAGCGGGGCGCTGTTTAACGATCCCATGGCCTTTTCAATAAGAGGATCAATTGTGGCTATAAGAAAAAATGAAGCATCATGCATAATGATCAAACCGAAACACTGACCGAAAAAAGGATTCCGCTGATCACACTTGTCGGACAGCCAAACTCGGGCAAGACCACTATTTTCAATTTTCTCAGCGGAAAGAATTTTAAGACGGTGAATTATCCGGGCTCGACAGTGGAATATTACGTATCCCGGATCCTGAGCAAACACGCGGTGGATGCCAACATTCTTGATTCACCGGGAATAATAAGCCTGGTCCCCTCTTCTCCTGACGAGCGTCTTTCCGTAAAAGCGCTGCATTCTCATCCTGAGTACGGTGCACCCGACCTTGTAATAGTAACAGTTGACAGCAGTCAGCTCTCCCGGCACCTTCTTCTTGTAAAGCAACTTCAGGATTCGGGATTCAATGTAGTAGTTGCTTTGACCATGATTGACATTCTTCATAGAAAGGGGTTCGATATCTCCGAGACCAAACTTAGCCAGCTCCTTGGATGCAAAGTTGTACGCATAAACGGCAAGACGGGTGAAGGTATAGACAGCCTGCTAACCGCGGTCAAAGAGAGCATCTCATCAGAACAAACAGAAAGGCGTCTGATTGAAACGAGGATCCCAAATTCAAAAAGAAAAGAGAAACTGCTCGAGTCGTTCAAAGAGATCGAGAGCATAGAAAATGAAGTCCTGTTCACTCTTAAGTCCGTGAAGGATGAATCACGATCTTCCCTTGCAAGCATAAATGAACAGCTTGTAGTGCTTGGAAACAATGTGCGCAACAGGCCTGATGAGAACACTCTAAGGCTTGACAAAATACTGCTTCATAAGTTCTGGGGGCTGGCCGTGTTTGCACTTATCATGTCTGTTACGTTCACTCTAATATTCTGGCTTGCGGCTCCTCTCATGGACCTTGTGAATGACGGATTTTCAATTGCTTCCGAATTTGCATTTGAACTGCTGGGAGATACATGGTACGGAAACCTGGTTTCAAACGGCATCATTAGCGGCGTGGGATCAGTAATGGTGTTCCTGCCTCAGATCCTGATCCTGTTTCTTGTCCTCGGATTGCTTGAAGACAGCGGGTATCTTGCGAGAGGAGCAATGCTTGTGGACAGGCCCCTTTCCTCAATAGGCCTTAACGGCAAATCATTTGTTCCGATGCTGTCAGGATTTGCCTGTGCCATACCTGCTATTATGGCAACCAGGACGATCAAAAACAAACGCGAGAGATTCCTTACAATATTCATAGTGCCTCTGATGAGTTGCAGTGCGAGGCTTCCGGTGTACGCACTGCTTACAGCTTTTCTCTTTCCGCCTGAAGACACTTTGCTCGCAGGAATTGCAATGACAGCGATCTATCTGTTCAGCATCGCCAGTTCGCTTGTGATCGCATCAATTGCCAACAGGATCAGTAAGTCAATCAGCAAACTGAATGACCCTTCGTCTTTCATACTCGAGCTCCCTGCTTACCGCAAACCCAAGATCTCGGTTGTAGGTGTAAACTCGTTCAACAATGCCATGCAATATGTCAAGAAAGCAGGACCGGTAATACTTTACCTTTCAGTGATACTTTGGGTTCTCACATACTTTCCGAATCATACTCCTCAAATAGACGCAAACGGAAGATCCGAAGAAGAGATTGTAGAGTTAACAAATTCAGAGAGGATTGCAACATCTTATGCATCTTACATGGGAAAGTTCCTTGAGCCCGTTCTGGAGCCTATCGGAATGGACTGGCGTGTGGGTGTTTCTTTGGTGGCAACTCTTGCCGCGCGGGAATCGGAAATGACCGCGATGCGCCCCGGGGAACTCTTGCCGCGCGGGAAGTCTTTGTAAGTTCGTTAGCGCTAATGTTCAAGGTAACTGAAGCCGGTGACGATATTCAGAATTCATTGCTCGATGCCATGAGGAACGCTAAAATTGATGGTACAGACAGGAGTCTATTTACAACAGCCACTTCGATCGGGCTGATAGTGTTCTTCGTGTTCGCGTTGCAGTGTATTTCAACCATTGCCATTGTCAGAAAGGAAACAGGAAGCTGGAAGATCCCTGCGCTTCAGCTTATTGCTTTCACCGGGCTGGCTTACATGCTTACATACATTACGGTAAACGGTCTCCGTTTCATTGGCGTAAATTAAGGACCTTTCAGATCAGGGTCGTCCCGATAATTTCACTGACAACCCCGAATCAGCTACACATTGAATCTGAAATGAACTATGTCGCCGTCTTCAACTATGTAGTCTTTTCCTTCAATTTTCAAAAGCCCCTTCTCTTTTACGGCATGCTCAGATCTCAGATCAGCAAAGTCTGAGAATTTCATTATCTCCGCACGTATAAACCCCTTTTCAAAATCAGTATGGATCTCGCCGGCCGCCTGAGGCGCTTTACAGCCGTGGTGGATTGGCCACGCGTGCACTTCCTTTTCACCGGCGGTAAAGAACGTTATCAGATCAAGCAACCTGTAACTGCTTTTGATGAGCCGGTTAAGGCCTGAATCTTCAAGCCCCATGGCCGAGATGAATTCCTTCTTCTCTTCCTTTGATTCAAGCTGAGCAATTTCCGACTCCACCTCAACCGAGAGAATCAGAAAACCTGCTCCTTCCTTTTTTGCAACTTCGCCAACCTTTTCCGAATATGCATTTCCTTCAATGCTCTTGTCATCAACATTTGCCACATAAAGAACCGGCTTGTCAGTCAACAGATGAAGTTCGTTTACGATCTGCTTCTCTTCCGGAGTAAGTTTTTCGGTAAAATATCTTGCAAGCCGGGAAGTGAGAAGATGTTCCTTCAAAGAAGAAAGAACTTCCACTTCCTGTTTCACTTTCTTGTCACCGGTCTTGAGATTTTTGGATGATCGCTCAAGACGCTTTTCAATCGTATCGAGGTCCTTCAGTATCAGTTCGTATTCGATTATTTCTATATCCCTTACCGGTTCAATGTTCTCTTCCACGTGAATGATGTTGTCATTCTCAAAGCATCTTACAAGATGAACGATAGCATCAACTTCTCTGATATGAGAAAGGAACTGATTGCCTAGCCCCTCCCCTTTTGATGCGCCCTTGACTAGCCCGGCGATGTCGACAAACTCCATTGTGGCAGGGATCACCTTTTTCGGATTGAATATTTCCACAAGCATGTCAACCCTCTCATCCGGCACAATGACCATTCCAACATTCGGATCAATTGTGCAGAACGGATAGTTTGCAGCTTCGGCATTTCTTGTTTCCGTAAGTGCATTAAAGAGTGTTGACTTGCCTACATTCGGCATTCCCACTATGCCGCATCTCAATGACATTTTTCAGCCAATTATGAATTTTGAAATTATTAAGTACGAGAAACCAAACACCAATGGTATTACGATGTTGTCATCAATTCTCACAGGGATCAATTCGGCAGCCGCCGTAACAAACACCGCGGCAATTCCGGCAATAATGTTCATGCCTTCGTTTGTCAGCTCAGCCATCAGCAAAACAATTGCAATCCCCGTTGCAATGAATGCAACACTGCCTTCAAGCGTCTTGCTGTTGCCGATCCTTATTCTGCCCAAATGAATTCCGGCAATAGCCGCCATTGAATCCGCAAAGACAACGATCAGCATGGAAGCTATTGCGGCCTGCTTAGGGAAAACTATTGCGCATATGAGAAATGCCAGCACAATGTAAGTCCCTCCCGTAAAGCTGTTCCCGCCTTTGCCTGTTTCGTGATGCCGTAGTATCCTGCCCAGAATTTTATCATAGACCGACCTGAAACCAGCAGAGTTGATTCTTGCAACATCTATTGCGAGTGCAGTAACGAACATCACGGACAGCAGTATGATCTCTGTATCCCTGTCAATATAGAAGTAGGACAAAGGGATAAAAGATGAAGACAAATGAATTGACTTTCGGTACAGCTCGTATTTCAGTTCAGGATTCTTATGCATGTGCCTGGAATTACAGAGGAAGCAATGATCTCTGAAGCGGCAGAAACGGACTTTGCCCCGGTATCTGCTCCCTGATCATTTCCAAATCCTCAAAAAAAAAGCGAGTAGAAATACTCGCTTTTCCAAAAAGCCGGTTGGTTTAGTTTGCCAGAGCCACATCGCCCGGCGCGTAGCTGTCTCCTTTGAGCTTTCTTTCTTTTTCCTTTTGAACTTCAGCGGAAGGCACTGCTTTTTCCGGCTCTGACTTGACAAAGGGAGGAAGTTCTTCTCCTCTCATTATCATGTCGATCTCAGCCGAATCGAGAATTTCTCTTTCAAGAAGGGCATCAGACATCTTATGGAGCTTGTCAATGTTTTCAAACAGTATCTTTTCTGCCCTGTCCATTCCGTTCTGAACGATCTTCTTCACCTCTTCATCAATCAATATCTGTGTGCTTTCGCTGTAATCCTTGTGCTGATGGATCTCCCTTCCGAGAAAGATCTCTTCCTGCTTCTGCCCGTATGAGATCGGACCTAGTTTCTCGCTCATTCCAAACTCGCAGACCATTTTCCTTGCCATACCTGATGCGCGTTCGATGTCATTAGAAGCTCCAGTTGTATATTCATTGAATATCAGTTTCTCTGCTGCCCTGCCGCCCATTGCATACGCGATCATGGCTTCGAGATGTTCCTTTGAATAAGTGTGCTTTTCATCCATCGGAAGATAAGTGGTAACGCCAAGCGCCCTTCCGCGTGGGATGATTGTAACCTTGTGAACAGGGTCGGCCTCCGGAATCATCTTCGCAACAATAACGTGGCCGCTTTCGTGATAAGCAGTTGTCTTCTTTTCCCTGTCGGAAATTATGAGGCTCTTCCTCGCAGTGCCCATCATAACTTTATCTTTGGCCTCTTCAAAGTCCCTCATTGTCACGACATCTGAATTCTTTCTTGCCGCAAGCAAAGCCGCCTCATTGACAAGATTGGCAAGGTCTGCTCCGGAAAATCCCGGCGTGCCTTTTGCCAGCACTTCAACGGAAACATCCTTCGACATCGGAGTCTTTCTAGTGTGGACTTTCAGTATACCTTCTCTGCCTTTAACGTCAGGCCTGTCAACGACTACCTGCCTGTCAAACCTGCCCGGCCTGAGCAATGCCGGATCAAGAATATCGGGACGGTTTGTAGCTGCGATGATTATCACTCCGTTGTTCTGCTCAAAGCCATCCATTTCTATGAGCAGTTGGTTCAAAGTCTGCTCCCTTTCATCGTGTCCGCCGCCGAGTCCTGCGCCTCTGTGCCTTCCCACAGCATCTATCTCATCTATGAAGATAATGCACGGCGCATTTTTCTTTCCCTGCTCGAACAGGTCCCTGACTCTGGATGCTCCAACGCCGACAAACATTTCAACAAAGTCAGCTCCGCTGATGGAGAAGAACGGAACTCCGGCTTCGCCAGCCACGGCTCTCGCGAGAAGTGTCTTCCCTGTTCCCGGAGGACCGAGAAGAAGTACGCCTCTGGGTATCTTTCCACCGAGCTTCTGAAACTTGCCGGGTGATTTGAGAAACTCAATAATTTCAGACAACTCCTCTTTGGCTTCATCCGCACCGGCCACATCCTGGAACGTGACCTTAGTGGCACTTTCGCTCAGCAGTTTGGCCTTAGATTTTCCGAATGAAAAAATATTCTTCGAGCCGCCTGCACCTGCCTGCATCCTGCGCATTATTATTATCCAGAAGACGATAATGAGAAGCCACGGAAGGGCTCCGAGGAACGGTGCAAGCCATCCGCCGTCGTCTCTTTCAACGCTGTACTGAATGCCTGCTTCATTCCATGTCTTCAGGACGTTATCATCAAGATTTGTGTAAGGAAGCAGAACGGAAAACCTGTCAATGGTAAGCGTTCGGTTGCCCACCGTGACCGGCTCCGGTGCTTTAAGCTTTCCAAGAAACTCGTAAGTGTTGTCCGCTTTCTTGATGACAGCGCTTTCAATCTTCTTGTCGCTTACAAACTTCAGGAACTGATCGTATTTCAATTCTGAGAACTTCCCGTCATTTCCCTTAGTGTAGATCATGATAAGAAAGAATCCAATGAGGATTGCACTCCAACCAAGAACAATCTTGAATACCCTGTTCCAGTTGAAGTCGTCGCCGTTCTTATTCGGGTTCTTACCGGTGTTGTTCATTTACTAAGCTGGGATGTTTAAAATTCACTCCTGTAACACATAAACGGCTTTTAAATTCCTGTATTTCTGGGCAAAATCCAGGCCATAGCCGACCACAAATTCGTTTTCAATTTCAAATCCAATATAGTCAATTTCGAAATCAATTTTGCATATATCTTTCTTGTACAGAAGTGTCACAAACCGCAAGGAGGCGGGCTTTTCCTTCAGTATGAGCTTTCTCAGATAGCTTACCGAGAGCCCCGTGTCAACAATGTCTTCGATCAGGATAATATCTCTTCCCTTTATCTGACAGTTGAGCTCTTTCAGCAACTTCACCTCGCCTGATGAGATCTTTTCATCTCCGTAACTGGAAAGCTTTATGAAATCAATTTCACAGTTGACTTTCACTTCTCTTACAAGGTCAGCAATGAGTATGAATGAACCGTTCAGCACACCAATGAAGATAGGCTGTTTGCCTTTGTAATCCCTGTCGATCTTACGGGCAATTGCTTTTATCCTTTTTGAGATTCTCTCAGCCGAGATCAGCTCTTTCATATTCCTTTGTTCACTAAAAACAAAAAACCCATTGAAACACGACAATGGGTTTGAGATCCGTAAAAATTCAACTCTCAGCTGTTTTCTTCAGCAAGCAGTCGCTTTGTCTTTCTGATGGCTCTCTCTTTGTCCATTTTCTTCTCTACGGAAGGCTTCGTATAAAACATCCGCCTTCTGAATTCCTTTAGCAAACCGGATTTTTCATACTTTTTTTTGAACCTCTTGAGCGCCTTGTCTATCGACTCGCCGTCCTGAATTACAACTTTAAGCAAATTGATTACCTCTTTCGTTTAAATTTTGACTACAAATATACACCTTAAGCCTCATTTATACAATCAATTTATTGCCCTCTGAACTCAGCGAGGTGTCCCTGACAAAGGGTCTGCTTTCCCGATCAGAATAATTGCCATATTCAAGAATTCCGGCTGTCCTCATTCTCTTAGAAATTTCCGGTTCATTTGAAAAAATGGACGGGGCAATGATCTACCGGATAATCATTTTACTCCCTCTTTAGCCTTATGCGCCTGTCTGCGATTTCCCCGGAAGCAGAAATCCTTACATAATAAATGCCGTCAGGATTTGCACTGATGTCCGCAGGGTATGTGTACTCCCGGATGTAACCGAGGTTTTCTTCATAAACCGGAATCATCTTCTCATCCATTATAGTGAATGAAACGGTATCAGGCTCATTAAGAAAAATTTCCACCTCAAATTTTCCGCTGTTTCTGGGAGGAAATACATTCAGCAGGGGGGTTTTGTCAGCTATGTAGGAAGTCTTTCCGTTGCCTTCAATCCTGAAATTGTGGATCAGGATATTGCCGAAATCCGATACAAAGGATTTCAAAAGCCTTCCGTTCATATCGAGCATTCTCACATATCCTGAGCCGCTTTCGGGATTGAACCAGAACTCAAGGCCGTCTCCTGCTGTATCAATCACTTCGAGTGAATAACAACCGGGCTGAAGTGAAAATGTGTCCAAGTATGATTTACCGGCATTGAGCTCCGCCGGGGTGAGTCTGAAGATAATATTACCGAAAGAGTCCTTAATCCTGTAACATGTAGAAGTTGAGTCTCTGTTGGTCTTGAACGCGATCATAAATTTATCATAGACAGGCACAGGGCGGGGTACAACTTCTTTCGAATCATCACTTACATATTCATCAGGCAATCCGTTTGGTGAAGAAAGTGACACATAGAACTTCCCGTCGTCTTCAATAATGAAATCTCCGGGAAGTGTGATCATTGCCGATTCATTCGATCCAAGCATACCTGTCCATTTGTAATGAAGCCCGTTGCGGATAGTACCGTAATTGAATTCAAGACTTTTCAACAGATCACTTCCGTTGTTCCTGATCACTACCACCGGACCGGAGCATGCGGGATCATTCCTTGTACTTCGGGTTCCGTCTGTTGGTGAAACAATTTCCACAAGTCCGGCGTCATTTTTAGCCCGGGGTTTTGAGTAATGGAAAATGTAAGAGGAAAATTCATAGTTTGCTGTTGGTTTACTGCTGTTTACATACGTCTCCATATCAATATCAAGAATGTATGACCTGCCGGAAGAGGCGCTTATGTCGATTAAGTCCGGAGCAACAATATCGCCGGGGCACCAGTTTGCCCTGTCAAATATCCATGTGCCTGCCTGCGGGAACAGAGGATTGTCGCCGCACTCCTTCCAGATCTTTCTTGTGCTGATCTGTTTTCCGTCGAGATAAATGAATCTTGACTTTGCGCAGAACTCGGCGCAGTTCTCAAGATCATCCATTCCGTGGCCGGTCTGAAGCAGCCTCAGACGGGAAATCGCAGTCCCGGGGGGTGTCTTGAATTTTCGGGGAGTGAGAAAGGACTCAATTGTCTTTGCTGAGTCACCGTAAGGAAAATTTCCTTTCCAGAGTTCATTTATGCCGAGAAGCTCCATAGAAGGCGGACCTTCAGTAAGTTCAAATGAAATTGTAATAAGCCAACCGCGGTCCTTGTTGCTTTCATAGCCGGTGTGGATGAATTCAATTTCCACTGAATCATGAAGCATCGGCGCAAAGTCAGTGATGTCTGTGGTCCATGAGAATTTCCAGTCGCTTGTGAACCTTGAACCGTAAGGTGAGATCATTCGTGCAATTTCGAAATTAAGCGTGTCTTTATTATTCCCTTCCCTTCTCCTGATCATAACCTTGTCTATGTAGTCCCACTCGCCGCACCTAAGGGATTCAGGGCATTCGTATGTGATTCTGAGAAGTGCATTTCTGCAGGGTACATTCTTTGTAGGAAAGATCGTCCAGGCGGGATAAGAGTTATATCCCTTCACAGGATCAGTCACAACCAGCGACCTTTCATGTGAAGTGATGATGCGGACCTTTGCGCTGCCGGCTTTCAATGACCCTGCAAAGGGCATCAGCACTGTAAGCAAAAGAGGAATAATGATTCTCATGGTGTGCCGGCAAATTATTGAAGATGAAGATTGTAAGCAATGTTCATTCACGGGGAAAGGCTCTTACGCAAAATCTTTTGAGCAAATTTGTTATCTTAAGCGAAACTTGATCCGGTGTTTCTCCGTTCTATCCGCACCGCTAAATCATAAAATAAAAATTTCCCAATGAACAAAGCATTAAGAGTTAAAATTGTTCTTTCCCTTTTCATTCTGATCTCTGCGACCGGCATTACATTCAGGGACGGCAAGTTGGTTTCAACAGGCACTGCAATCGCGTCCGAGATTCAGTCAGTATGGACCGATGCAAATGAATCTGAAATAGTACTGAAAGGAGAAAGGAGAATAGTACCGGACAATTACCGAACAGTAAGGGCAGATCTTCTGGCTCTAAGAACGGAGCTATCATCGGTTCCGCCCGAGAGATCTGACAGGACCCCGGCCATTATCTCCCTGCCGATGCCCGACGGGCGCACGGCAACATTCAGCGCGGTAGAATATTCAATGATGGATCCCGGGTTGTCTTCAAAGTATCCCGATATAAGGACATATCTTATTCAGGGCATAAGTGATCCGTATGCATCGGGCACAATGGACATTACGGTTCACGGATTTCATGCAATGATCCTCAGTCCCAAAGGAGATTATTTCATTGATCCGTATTCAGCAAACGAGACAGAACATTACATAAGCTACTATAAAACAGCACTTGCTAACAGGCACAGCTTTGAATGCCTGACGGATGAAATTGCGTCAGATCTTTCACCTGTTGCTCCCACATACAGAGGTGCGATCGTATGCGGCCCTGAACTGAGGACATACAGGCTGGCAATGGCGGCAACCGGAGAGTACACGACATTCCACGGAGGAACCGTTTCGCAGGGCCTTGCGGCAATAGTAACGGCAATGAACAGAGTGAACGGAGTTTACATCAAGGATCTTTGCATAAGAATGACACTCATTGCAAACAATGATCTGATCGTTTATACAAATTCAAGCACGGATCCGTACACAAACAGCAACGGCGGCGCAATGCTTTCACAGAATCAGAACAATCTTGATAATGTGATAGGATCGGCAAACTACGATATCGGCCATGTGTTCAGCACAGGCGGAGGTGGCGTTGCTTTTCTGAGATGCGTTTGCGTTCCCGGAATAAAGGCGCAGGGAGTTACAGGACTTCCACAGCCGACAGGAGATCCTTTCTATATTGATTACGTTGCTCATGAAGTCGGGCATCAGTACGGCGGAAACCATACATTCAACAGTGAAGCGAGCGCGTGCGGCGGAGGAAACAGAAATGCGGGAACCGCATGGGAGCCCGGAAGCGGAAGCACGATCATGGCTTATGCCGGTATCTGCGGAAGTCATAACCTTCAAAACAACAGCGACGATTACTTTCACACAGGAAGTTTCTCCGAGATCCAGCAGTTCATACAGTTCGGCACAGGCAATTCATGCGCAGTTATTACCAACTCCGGCAATACGCCGCCGAGCATTACAATGCCAAGCGGCGGCTGGGTGCTTCCTGTGAGGACACCTTTCCAGCTTACGGGAACTGCGACCGATGCAGAAACGCCTAACTCGCTCACTTACTGTTGGGAAGAAATGGACATCGGCCCTCCCGGATCACCGAACAGCCCTTCGGGTGATGCTCCTATTTTCAGGTCCTTCAAGCCTGACACATCAGGCACAAGATATTTTCCGAAGCTATCCAACATTCTCAACAATACTCAGACCATCGGAGAGATCCTTCCGACGTATTCAAGAAACCTCACATTCAGGCTTACGGTGAGGGACAACAATGCAACCGCCGGCGGTGTGAACAATGAGATCATCTTCTTCACGGTTGATGCTGCAGCCGGGCCGTTCCTTGTAACATATCCTAATTCTGCAGTGACGCTCAACTCCAACGTGCCGCAAACGATCACATGGGATGTTGCAAATACAAATGCCGCGCCTGTGAATTGCGCCAACGTTAACATTAAGTTGTCAACAGACGGCGGACTTACTTTTCCGGTCACACTTGCTGCCGGCACACCTAACGACGGTTCTCAAAGCGTAACTCTGCCGAGCATCAACAACACCGCGGCAAGGATCAAGATCGAGGCAGTCGGAAATGTGTTCTTCGATCTTTCGAACACTAATTTCACGATCTCAAATCAGGTGTCAGTCACAAACAACGGTACAGGCATTCCGGAGAAGTATTCTTTGTCGCAGAATTTTCCGAATCCGTTCAATCCTGCAACCCGCCTGACATTTGCTTTGCCCGAGAACGGCAATGTAGAGCTTAAGGTATATGATCTCTCAGGCAAGGAAGTTGCGGTGCTTGTTAGCGGAATGTTCAGCGCAGGATCTTACAGCGTTAACTTTGACGCCGGAAAACTCTCCAGCGGAGTGTATGTTTATGTGATCCGCTCAGGTAATTTCACGGAAAGCAAGAGAATGACATTGCTGAAATAACAAAGCAGAAAAGTTCAGAGTCAGTCATAAGAAATCAGGAAGCCAGCAATGCGGGACGACAAGTTCCGCATTGTTTTATTATTCACAAACCCATAATAAAGATCAAAGCATATGTGCGGCATTATTGGTGTGTTCAAACTCAGGAATGAAGGCGATGAAATGAGATCACAGGTCCTTGCAATGTCAAAGAAACTGAGACACAGAGGACCTGACTGGTCGGGAATATACTGCGGTAATTCTGCAATACTTGCACATGAAAGACTTGCAATAGTAGATGTTCAGAGCGGCAAGCAACCGCTTTTCGGAAATGACGGCAAGCTTGTCCTCGCAGTAAACGGCGAAATATATAACCACAGAGAGATCAGGGAAAAATACAAAGATTACAAATTCCTCACACACTCTGACTGCGAAGTGATCCTGCCGTTATACTTGGATAAGGGAAGCGGTTTTCTTGAAGACCTGAACGGGATATTTGCTTTCGCAATGTACGATTCGGAGAATGATCATTACTTCATTGCCCGGGACCATATCGGTATCATACCGCTTTACACGGGCTGGGATGAACACGGGCACTTTTATGCGGCATCCGAACTGAAAGCACTTGAAGGGATATGCAGGAAGATCGAAGAGTTTCCTCCGGGACATTACATTGACAGCCGTAAAGGAACTGAGCCGGTGAAATGGTATGAAAGAAACTGGTCATCTTATGATAATGTGAAAGACAACACTTCTGATACAGATCAGCTAAGAACAGCTCTTGAGAATGCGGTTCACAGACAGTTGATGAGTGATGTTCCTTACGGCGTTCTCCTGTCCGGAGGCCTTGACTCCTCCATCATAGCCGCGGTAACAAAGAAGTTTGCTGCGTACAGAGTGGAAACGGACGACAAACAGCAGGCCTGGTATCCTCAGCTTCATTCATTTGCGATCGGACTTGAAGGCGCACCTGACCTGTTTGCGGCAAGAGAAGTAGCCGCGCACATCGGTTCTGTCCATCACGAGATCAACTTCACCATACAGGAAGGACTTGATGCTTTGAGAGATGTTATCTACCACATAGAGACCTATGATGTGACCACGGTCAGGGCAAGCACTCCAATGTACCTTCTTGCAAGGGTTATCCGTTCAATGGGAATCAAGATGGTGCTTTCCGGGGAAGGCTCGGACGAGCTGTTCGGAGGATATCTTTACTTTCACAAGGCACCTGATGCGAAGGCATTTCATGAAGAAACCGTACGGAAGCTCGGGAAACTGCACCTTTATGACTGCCTTCGTGCAAACAAGTCATTGTGTTCATGGGGAGTTGAAGGAAGAGTTCCCTTTCTCGACAAAGAGTTCATTGACGTAGCGATGCGCCTTAATCCAAAGGACAAAATGGCAGGCAACGGAAAGATAGAGAAGTGGATTCTGAGAGATGCATTCAGGGAATATCTTCCCGAGAATATCTTATGGAGGCAGAAGGAGCAATTCAGCGACGGAGTTGGATACAGCTGGATTGACACATTGAAGGCAATTGTGAACGAGAAAGTTACAGATGATCAGCTTGCAAAGGCAAGTTACAGATTCCCGGTGAATCCACCGATGAACAAGGAAGAATACTATTACAGATCGATCTTTTCCGAACACTTCCCTTCCGACACTGCAGCGGCTTGTGTTCCATCTGTTCCGTCTGTTGCGTGCAGTTCGCCCGTTGCACTGGAATGGGACGAATCATTCAAGAAGCTCAATGATCCTTCCGGAAGGGCTGTGAAGAATGTGCATTCGAAAAGTTACTGATACTCTTGTATCCCGGCATTCTTTCCGGCACAAAAAAACCCGGCAAATGCCGGGTTTTAGAGTCATTTCTAAAACGAGTTAACAACTCAGTTCTGAAGTGAAACTTTCCTCAGATTGTTTGAAACTGTTGTTGACTGCTTTCCGCTTGATCTCAATCCATCGTCGGCCGTCAGACTGTTTGGTGCCGGCGGCTTAACAACTCCGATGAAATTGAAAGCATTGTTATCAGAATAAACTGCATCTGATGCATCCGTTGACCCGTCATTTGTTACGTCTGAAAGTATCTGATTTCCGGATACAAAATTGAATGCATCGTTATCAATGTCAGCGCCGTCGGATGCGTCAATTGTTCCGTCCTGATTGACGTCAGCTCCATACGTTCTGGCGATTCCTCCTTCGATAACCTGATTGCTTCCGTATGCCTGAGCAACGGATGTAGTGAAATTATATGAAGCCGCTCCACCCGCAAACGTGACAGTATTTGCACTCCAAGTTTCAAGATGATTTCTATGGAATGCTATGACATAGTAAGGCGTGCCGTTAGGTATTGCTCCGCCAAAATGCATCACTGTCGTAGTTGAACCTGTATTGACATGGTTCGTTGCAAGGGCAACCAAAGCGTATGGCGATGTTGAATTTGCGAGGCCGACAGTCACAATATCATACGGCCCGGGCATAGAACCTTCCATACCGACAGTGAGAGTGAATGACTTGAACAAACCTGCTGCAAGTTCATCGGCGCCTCTGTAAGGAAGAGTTGCGCTTCTGACATCACCGTCTATGTCAGTGGGAGCATCAGTGCTTGGAGATCCGTTTATGCTGCCGCCGAGAGAAGAAGCTACCAGATGCAGGTCGGTAGCAGAAGTGAAGCTGAATGTAGTGCTGAAGACTGTGTGAAGCTCTCTCAAAGTAGTGCCCGGATTGCAGGCAGCCTGTCTGTGCAGATTGATGTTGTTGTACAGAAAACCGTCAAATCCGCCGTCCCAGCCGGTGGCAGCGTCAGTTGCTGACCAGATGTTGTAATCAGCATCAAGAGTTATTACGGCATCATTGTCAATATATCCGCCGATGTTTTGAGTTGTAGAATCACCGCCTGACCTTGTATTCAGGGCAATGTTGTTGAAAATTCTGGTAACAGATCCTGCCTCTAGGTTATCGGAATAGAATGCCGCATTGAATGCCGCTGCAGCAGTTGCATCCGTTCCTGAAACCAGAGACGAGTTATTCACTGCGGTGCACGTGTAAGGAACAGTCGTCCCCGGGATGGAACTTGGATAAATTCCAAGGATACTTCCCGAGCCGATGTTGTTATCAGTGATCGAAACCATATTGTTCACGATCCTGACAGTTGTTGCGTTTGAACCCGGAGCGGTTAGCAACACAGGTATTACCAGGATACCGATGAAATCGGCGACAGTTGAACTGTTGAGATTGTAAACCCTGTTTGCTATAACATTATTGTTGCCAACTCCCTGAACATTAATGCCTCTCAGGTCAGCTCCTGCAACAATTGCCGCATCATTGAAGATCTGGCATCTTTCGACAGTATTATCCCTGGTTTCAGAGCCGATAAATATAGCCAAAGATGAACAGTTCTTTACGATGCAATTTCGGATGATCGTGCCGTCATTGGTAACCAGCGCCGCTGTGCCGAAAGTCTGTATGCCCCTCCTGCCGCCGTTAACCAGGCAGTTCTCGATCAGGTTGTTGTTATTTCCAACCGCAGCTGTGGACTGGGCAATGTTTATAGTTCTGCCTCCCTGTCCGGTTCCTACTCCAACACCATTGCAAACCAGGTTTTTCAATGAATTGTTTTGTGCGCCGTTGGAGAGCCGGATACAACCTTGTGCGGTACCGGTATTCGGATTTGCGATAGTAAGCGAATTGCCTGCAGTATTGAGGCCGTCAATCGAAACGTTATCGGCTCCGTCAAGCACAATTACAGCTTCGTTGAAGTTTCCGCCAACCGTTCTTGCACCGTTCGGCGTAATTGAACAGGATGTGAAAACACCGCCATTGAGGATTGCAGGAGCTGCTTCCACAGTATTACCAACTATAGATACCGTGATTGCACCGGCGCCGTGTGCTCCTCCGTTGATCGCTGTGAAAGCGGCACCGAGGTTTGGATAAGTGTTTGCTGCAGGAGCTACGTTGACATTTTGAGAAAATGCCGCAGAAACTGCAAACAAAAGTGTTGCAGACAAAAGAGCAATGAAAAAGTTCTTCATCTGTCTTCCAGTTTAGTTTGTGGGAAAGTGATTAATCAAACTTAAGGAAATTCGATTTGAATTACCAATTTTTTTATCCAATCAATAAAAATAGTTGGCACGAAAATCTGATCTATCGTAAAATGAAATGCTACTATCTTCTCATGTCTCTCTTTGCACCGGCAGTTCAGAATTCCTTGAGACCATGAATGGCATCGCCTCTTCATGTAGATTGGACTAATAATCCTTTGTTTCTTTTTAATATCGCTCAAGGTAATTTTGTCAAACAGA
>CAZTQR010000014.1:0-54380 GCA_964615795.1 uncultured Ignavibacteriaceae bacterium | reverse complement strand
GATCCGCGCCGTCTATCGTGTAGCCGATGTCTGCAGCGAGTTTCTTCATGTCCACCTTATCAACGCCCCTTCCGACTTCCTCATCAGGTGTGAAGAGTATCCTTATTCTGCCGTGCTTTATGTGCGGATTGTTTACAAAGTAATGAACAGCATCCATGATCTCAGCAATGCCTGCCTTGTTGTCCGCCCCAAGCAGTGTTGTCCCGTCAGTTGTTATGATGTCGTTTCCGATCTGTTCGGCAAGCTCCGGATGTTCCGATGCTCTTATGCTTTGCGAAGGATTGTTCGGCAGGGCTATGTCGCCGCCTCTGTAATTCCTGTGGATCACAGGATTCACATTCTTCCCGGGCGCATCGGGTGATGTATCCATGTGCGAGCAAAGACAGATCACTGGCACGCTCTTGTCTGAGTTGGATTCAAGAGTAGCATACACATATCCGTAATCGTCAAGCCCGGCATCTGCGATTCCCATCTCCTGCAATTCCTTCACAAGCAACCTGCCAAGGTCCTTCTGCTTTTCTGTTGAAGGGTGAGTCGTTGAATTGTGGTCTGACTGCGTGTCGATCTTAACATACCTGAGGAATCTTTCAACACATGTGAAATTGTAATCTGCTGTTTTGCTCATTTTTGCATTTCGAAATTTAGTTTGATGTTGTCCGTTCTCACTTATATGCCTCACTGAACTTCGCCGACAGCTCCGTAAAATATTCCACCAGCTCTGCATCACTGCTTTCTGAAGGGAAGTGAAGGAAGAAATAGGCTTGCGGAAGGCCCTTGTCCCTCCATTTTCCCAATTGAACAAACCACTCGTCAATGCGCGGAATATCTGTTGAATGCCCGTATGCAATGAATCTCACAAATGCTGTATGGCTTGTAAGCCGCAGATTGTTTATGTAAGGTTTTGTGTCAACTGAATCTGTTATCACGATTCCTTTTCCCGTTTCTCTAAGAACTTCGAGAAACTGGTCTGCAATATCTTTCCTGCACATGAAGCCGATTCGGGGTTCAACGCTGAAGCTGAAATCTTCCGGAACAGCCGACAAAAATGTTTCAAGAACTCCCAGGTCTGAGTCGTTGAACCTGTTGCTTAGCTGAAGAAATACTGTTCCGAGCCTGTTCCCGAGCATGCTGATGCCTGCAAGAAAATCTCTCATTTCAGCCTCAGAGCCGGAAAGAAGTTTGTCATGAGAGATTGACCTCGGGACCTTGGGACAGAATCTGAAGCCTTCCGGAGTTTTGTTCTTCCATCTTAACATTGACTGCGGATCTGCGCCGTTATAAAAGGTCGGGTTCAGTTCAACTGAATTGAACTTTCTTGAGTAGTAGTTCAGAAACTCGGATGCCCTGGCATTATGCGGGTAGATGCTTCCTCGCCAGCTTTCATATCCCCACTGACTGCATCCGTAGAAAAGCCTCATTCAGATTGCGGCTTTCTCTATCTTCATCTTTTCCGCATCATCAAGAGGGGAGCAAAGCTGAAGAGCCGCATCGCTATCCTCAAGAAAACTTCCGGCATCTTCTGCAGTAAGAAGAGCCGGCATACGGCTGTGAACTTTCTTCATGAATTTGTTCGGTTCGCAGGTGATTATTGACGAACTCTCTTCTCCTTTAACATCCTTTTCAGAGTAAATTCCTCCGGCGAAAAAGATCTTCTCTTTGTCAAGCGATATCCTTTGAGGAATTTTCTTCCCGCCGGAAGGAACCCATTCGTAAAAAGCAGTCATGGGAAACAGGCACCGCGAACCGGCAAACAGTTTCTTCCATTTTGCTGATTTGGATACTGTTTCGATCTTGCTGTTGAATATATCCTTCTCGATGTTCGGATCGAGGCCCTTGGGCAAACGTGACGGATCGAATATCTTTGACCTGATGCCCCACTTCATTACTTTAAGCAGGAACCTGCCTTCTTCAAATACGATCACCTTTACTTTGTTTGTCGGAGCGATGTTCTCTTCCTTCAGAATGTCGGTGAGGTCGTATGCGATCTCAAGTGTGCCGGCATAGCTTTCAAACAGTTCCTGCAGTTCCTCATTGCTTGAGGCATTCTCGTATCTTCCGCACATTTCCTATATTTTTACCGTTAAAAGTTCTTTCCAGTTTGTCGTGTATCTTCTAGAGCGGTAAGACATCTTCATCTTCCAGCTTTGTTCAGTCCCTGATGATGCAAATCTCAGACTCCCTCTCCCTTCGTCATAGTTGATCCTGTCTACGGCATTCATCAGATTCTCCTGCCTTTGATGATCAGAATCATCAGCAAAACTCAACTGCATTGAATCGCCGGGAATAATTCCGGAGAGCATTACACCCGCCTTGATGTATTTAATTCCTGGCCTGTAGATCTTTCTCAATGCAGACTTTGCTGATTCAATGAACAAAGGTGTGAATGATGATGGACAATCAAGCGCGGCGAGCTTTCCCTCCGCATGCTGAATGTGATGCAGTTTATGGTGATTGGTCTGGATGAAAACATATATGTACTTTGCCAGAGAACTTTGAAGCCTTAGCTTTTCAAGAGCACGTTCTGTGTATTGAGAAACTGCCTCTTCCAGTTCCGCAATGTCCGTAATATACTTTCCGAACGACCTTGAAGAAATTATCTCCTTCTTCGGATGCATCATCTCGTCAAGCTCAATGCAGGGTTTGCCGTTCAGCTCCATCTGCATCCTTACTCCTATCACACCCATTTTTCTTCTTACAGCTTCGGCAGGGCATTTTACAAAATCATTTGCGCTCATGATTCCTCCTGCCATAAAGAATCTTCCGAGCGCTTTCCCGATTCCCCAAATGTCTATGACAGGCACACGCGAAAGAAGCCGGCTCTTGTCTTTGTATTCAGACATATCGAAAACCCCCTGAAGCGACTCGTTCTTCTTGCAGAATTCATTGGCAATCTTGGCAAGTGTCTTCGTCTCCGCCACGCCTATTGAGACAGGCAAACCGGTGTTCCTTTTCACCGCATTTCTGATCAATTCAGAATATTCCTCCGCACTTTTGCCGATGGGCGGAACCAAACTAATGAATGCCTCATCAATAGAATAAACTTCAATGCCCGAAGAATATTCTTTCAGCGTATCCATCACCCTGCGGGACATATCCGCGTAAAGGGCATAATTTGATGAAAAGTACGCAACATTGTTCTTCTCTATCACATCCTTAACCTTGAAGAACGGAACTCCCATCTTTATTCCAAGCGCCTTTGCTTCACTGCTTCTTGCAACAATGCATCCGTCGTTGTTGCTCAATACAACAACCGGCCTGTCCTTCAGGTGCGGATCAAAAACCTTTTCGCATGATGCATAGAAGTTGTTGCAGTCAACGAGTGCAATGAGGTTTTTCACAGACTTATTACAGCTTTGATCACTACACCCCAGATCTCTGTATCGGCAGTTACCTCGATAGGGCTGTAGTTCTCGTTTTCGGGCTTAAGAAAATATCTGCCTTTTGTTATCTGAAGTTTCTTAACAGTGAATTCACCGTCAACTATCGCCACTACCGTATCTCCGTTTCTGGGTTCCTTCGCCTTGTCTATGATCAGGATGTCTCCTTCCTTCAGGTTCGCTTTTATCATGGAATCTCCCGTGACTCTTGCAAGGAATGTGGAAGATGGATGCTTGATGAGGTACTCATTCAGGTCAAGTTCCTTTTCTACATAGTCAAACGCGGGTGAGGGAAATCCTGCAGGAATAAGGTTTTCCACGAATTTCAGCTTGATGCGTTTCCCGGAAGACGGGCGGAAAATTTCCAGTTTAGCTTGCGGCAATGTTTTATTAATTTGATTCAAATTACTCAAATTTCACCTGAGCTACAATATTAAGTACGGGATACTCCGGCAGTTACCGATTCATTGAAGCATTTAATTATTATTCCCGAAAAACTATGTTGAACCGTTTCAAAACATTAAGCTCGGAGGATGTTCTCAACGGTTATGTTTCAGGCATTTTCCCTATGGGGAATGAGGACGGCACTGTCAGCTGGTTCGAGGCTGATCCGAGAGCCGTGATTCCCGTAGCAGGAGATGATGACAGACTTCGGATATCCAGGTCTCTCAGGCAGGTCTTAAGCAGGAACGAGTTTGAGATTAGGCACAATACTGCTTTCAATGATGTGATCAGGAGTTGTTCGAAAAGAGAATACTCATGGATCAATGATCTTATTATATGCGCATTCACAGAGCTTTACGAACTTGGCTTCGGGCATTCGGTTGAAGCGTGGAAAGACGGAAAGCTTGAAGGCGGGCTGTACGGAGTTGCATTCAGAGGTGCATTCTTCGGAGAGTCAATGTTTTACAATTCGGCAAATGCATCCAAGGTATGTGTTGTAAAGCTGTTCGATGTTCTTAAGGGATGCAGTTACAGGCTGTTCGATATTCAGATGATGACACCGCATTTCAGCCGGCTCGGAGCTGTGGAGATAAGTAAAGATACATATTTGAGCCAGCTTGAATACGCGCTGTCAGTTGACCGGAAATTCCGCTTCACGAAATAATCCGAACAAAAATTAAACTCAATTCATGAGACAATCAATTATTGCAATCGCCCTTATTTTGTGCACAGGATCGGCCGTACTCAGCCAGGAATTGATTGAAACAAAGCTTGCTGAAACGCCCCCGGGAATTGTCGCAGATGTTTACGGGATAGTGTTTGACAGAAAGAGCGGAAGGTTATGCAGGCTTAAGTGGAACAATGACAATACAAGGGTAAGCGTGGTGGATAATGAAAGAACTTCTGAAGAAGCCAACTACATTTCTCCGATGCATGTTCGCTTTCTCTCCGGCGGCAAGTATGTTGCATTTGGTGATAACTACGGATCCGATACCAACCCTTCAAACACAATCCTGATCGTTGACGGACAGACAGTTATGAAGTCAGACTTCATTGACTGGACTACTTCGTATGTTAACTCAAATGACGAGGTCGTGTTCCCAAGAAAGCAAGGCGACAATTATTATCTTACAAAGTATTCTGAACAGCGCGGGGTTGAAGATTTAGGCCCTTATGATGAAATAAGAGCGGCTTTCAGAATAAGCCCGGATGCCAACATGGAGGGTGACGAATACGTGAGAGAAGAGAATCTTTTCCGTGACAAAGAGGGCAACAGAGTGTTCATAGCCCTTAAGAACGGCAAGGCATTCATCCTAACCGAGAACAACACAATCCCGACACCATACAGCGACATAGACTACTCAAGTCTGTGCTATGACAATAACGGCGAACTGTGCTTCATTGCCAAGGAAAAGGGGAAGCTGTTTGAGCCCGGGCGCGGATGCTTTGTTGTCCGCGGAGACAAGAAGATGAGTGAATTTGACTTTGCATATCCGCCGATCTACTTTGACAGACAAAATAATATGTATTATATGATTGCAGATTCTGCGGGCGAATATGTTTACAATTATGACATTGCGAAGAACAGCAAACGGCTTAACAGCGGCAACCGGGAAAGTAAAACATATAACAGCGGGATATCAGATGTGAAATTCGATGATAACGGAGATCTGATGTATGTTGCATCAGGAACGGAGAAGAATGAATATGAATCGAGCGATTATATGCCGCTTTCATACCTCATTGAAAAGAACGGGAGGCACTTTCTTGGTTACAGTATCAGGCCGATACAGTGGGGAAGCAGAAATGAAGCCCTTTTTGCCGCGCAGGAGACTCTCAATGCAAGGAACACGGATCTATACCTGTGGAAGAACGGATCAAAGACAAAAATTAATAGTAAGAGGTACGATGACATTTACGGTTATGGTTACACAAGAAGCGGAGGAATTTATTACATGGGACTAATATCGGATACGACAGGGGGGACATATAAAAGCAGTACAGATTTTGTAATGGACGGTAAGAAGATCGGCACATACAGCTTCCTTTCGTATCAGTCTCTTGGAGATTCTGTTTATCCCATGGCATATTCGCCATCGGGTGATTTCACATTTGTTGCTGAGGAGCAGTTAAATGATACAACATACGGAAATGCCGTATTCACAAACGGCGTTAAGCTTCCTTTCCCTGAGACTGCAGCCGGAGGCCCGGGTTACTTCAGAGGTGTTTACAATCTGTTCTATACAGTGAGCGGAGAAATGTTCTTTATTGCAGTTACAAAACCCGGAGAAGACTATACGATGGATCTTAAGGAAGTATTTGTGAATAACAGATCATTGGGGAAGATCTACAATTCCGTCGGAGCAATCTCTTATGATCCCTCTGCAAACGAAGTCTCGTTCATCGCAACAAGGGGCAATGAGGTCTTTGATGTGAAACTCAAATTTTAAAAGAGTCATTCACTGTAACAAGCTGTTGCCTGAATTGTCCTGCCGTCGGTAACTACTGAGGCACAGCCTGTGAGGTCGGTCCTGAGAATAATGCAGTCAGTGTATTGGTATCGCTTCATTACTTCGCCGGAGGGGTGTCCGAACTTGTTGTTCCTTCCGCAGGATATTACCGAAACATCCGGCGAACTAAGCGCTACAAATGCAGATGTGCTGGATGTGATGCTTCCGTGATGAGGGGATTTCAGTACATCAGCATTAAGGAGTCCTGCATACCTTTCTGATATTGCCTTTTCTGCTTCGTGCTCAACATCTCCGGTGAATAAAATTTCCGACTCGCCGTATTTCATTAAGAATGCCACGCTTGAATTGTTCAGATTTTCCTCTTTGTTCCTGCCCTGATTGCGTGGATGAAGAAAATACAACCTGATGTTGTCAAAACTTTCGCAGATGTTTCCCGCAACGGGAAACTCCAGTTCAATCCCTTTGCCGGCAATCAGGTCGTATAAGCCCTTTGCCCCGCCTTCCTCTGAGCCGTCCTCTGATGAGAATACTTTGAGCACATTGAAATTTCTGATGATGTACTCCGCTCCTCCGATATGGTCATTGTGGTTGTGTGTGAGAATCATAAGGTCTATGTCAGTTATCCCTTTCCTTCTGAGAAAAGGAGCTATTGTCTTTTCACCTGTATCGTAACCCCTGAAGTTACCGCCGGTATCAACGATTATGCATTTGCCTTCGGGTGTGATTACGACAGCGGCATCACCCTGCCCGACATCAAGGAAATAGATTCGAAGTTCCTGCCTGTGCGTGCCTGCAATTCCGAATACGATCACTGCAACAAGAATAGAGCAGACAACTCTGAACGGCAGTTGGCTTGCTTTGGTGGCGGAGAATATGATCACAATGATCACGAATATTCCTGCTGTTTCCGCAGTGGAAAGTTCCCGCACATGGAAGTAGGCTCCCGGCAGTTCTGCTGCAAAGCCGATCATTCGGAGCTGAATTGACAACAGTATGTCATTCGTAATTGAAGCCAGCAGTGAAAGTTCCTTTGATATCAGTGAAAGAACGATCTGCATGAAACCGATTGCGAGCGAGATGTTGGCCATAGGAACTGCCGCCATATTGACTGCCAGTGAGATAAGCGAGACTTTCCCGAAGTACTGTGCAGTGATCGGCAGAGTTCCGGCTTGTGCCGCAAATGTTGTAAAGAATGCCGCAGCCAGAGCCCGCTTCACATTTGCAAACCTGCCGCGCTCATGTACTTCGCTTCTCAGCAGAAGATTGTCAATTTTCTCATAGATCCATACCATGGAAATGACGGCCGTGAAAGACAGAACGAATCCCGCATCAAAAAGCTGGCGTGCATCGGCTATCAGTATCACTGCTGCAGAGATGCCCGCAAGATTGTAGAAATTGCCTGCCCTCTGCATCCTTATACCGGCAAGAGCGAGTATTCCCATAACTGAAGCCCTTACGATCGAAGCCGTGCTTCCCGTTAGCAGGCAGTAGAATGAAAGAAAGGCAATGATTACGGCAAGCGAGACCGACGGGTGAATCCTTATCGCCGACAGGAGCAGTGTCAGAGAAATTACTATGTAGGCGACGTTCAGACCGGACACGGCAATCAGGTGCGACACGCCTGCATCGGTGAAATTGTTCCTGACCTCTTCGCTGATGTCGGACCTGTCGCCGGCCACAAGTCCCTTCAGATATTCTGCATTGTCGCCGTCAAGCTGATGGTCAATGCAGTTAAGGGCGTATGCCTTTGAAGGAAAGATGACATCCTTCATAATAAAGCCCATATTCCCGTTGCCTGCTATCTCAAGACTGTTGATGCCGTATGCCCGGAAAACAAAGTAAATGCCCTTCAGACTGAGGTATCTTCTGTAATCAAATTCGCCCGGGTTTCTTCTGCCGGGTACTGTCTCCAGTTTTCCCCTGAGAAATACCATTTGTCCCGGATTGATCTCCGGGATCAGTGAATCTCTTTCGGAAAGTGTGATGCTGACAATTACTTCTCCGTCAACAGCCATAGTATCACGGTGGATCACCTTATCCGCACTTAACTTGAATCTTATTCTTGTGCTGTCTGTGTCGGGGATGTCGAGCACTGTTCCTGCAATCTTCACTGTCCTTCCTGCAAAATTCCCGGGAAGTCTTGCCAGGGAGTTTGCCGGTATCTCGTAATGTGCAGAGTTGAACAACAGCAGTCCCGTGAGAATGACTGTGATATATGCGAGAGGCATTCTGCATCTCCTGCAAACAATCATTGCAATCAGCAGTGCAATGATCACTATGCATATATGCGATCTGTTCAGAGGCAACACGCTCCCCGCAATGATCCCTATGCTTAATGCAGCGGAGAGCTTTAACCCGGGCATAATATTCAGTCCGCTCATTGGCAAGCTTGTCCGTTCAAACTTAGATCAATTGCTATGAAGTGTCAAAAATTTTTTCCGGACTTTGTGAAAAAATACAGACAGATCTTTCGATGAAGACTTGGCAGTGCAGTATTCCGGGTGACGTTAATCGGGACTTTCTAAAACTTTCCGAATTGCATAACTTGCCCTGCATGAATACATCTGAGCTGATCAAGAAGAAGAGAAACAACCTTTCGCTGACAAGGGATGAACTGAAGTTCCTGATTGACGGATATCTGAGCGGTGAAGTTGCCGATTATCAGATGTCAGCTTTCCTGATGGCGGTTTACTTCAGGGGAATGACGGATGAAGAGACATTCCAGCTTACGGAGCTTATGATTGACAGCGGCGTCAGGCTTGATCTGTCCGGCATCAGGGTTCCGAAGATTGACAAGCATTCAACGGGAGGAGTCGGCGATAAGACCTCGCTCATACTTGCACCTCTTGTAGCTTGCGAGGGCATTGCGGTTCCGATGATCTCGGGCAGGGGACTCGGCCATACAGGCGGAACGCTCGACAAGCTGGAGTCAATTCCCGGCTTTGATGTGAACCTCGGGCTTAAGGAATTCACCGGACTGATCGAAACGGCAGGAGTTGCTCTTGCGGGACAGACCAAGGACTTTGCACCTGCAGACAAGAGGTTGTATGCGCTCCGTGATGTTACTGCAACCGTTGAATGCATACCGCTGATCACTTCGAGCATAATGAGCAAGAAGCTTGCTGAAGGCGCGGACGGTTTCGTTTTCGATGTTAAGATAGGCAGGGGAGGAAATCTTCCCGGACAAAACGAACCTGTTGAGCTTGCCAAAAAGCTCATATCCACTTCAAGGAGAGCAGGCAAGAAAGCTATCGCAATCCTGTCTGACATGGAACAGCCCCTGGGAAGAAAGATAGGTAACTGGCTGGAGGTAGAAGAATCTGTTGAGCTGATGAGCGGCAGTATGATCCCGGACCTGTTCAAACTGACGGCAACTCTTGCAGGTGCGATGATATTTCTCGGTGGCAAGTCCCAGGATCTCGGACAAGGTGAGCAGATGGCCGTTTCAAGACTTCTGGACAAGAGCGCATTAAGAAAGTTTGAAGAGATAGTCGGGCTTCAGAAGGGAGATGTTTCATATCTGAAAGACTGGACGAGGCTCAAGAGAAGCAGGATTGCAAGAACTGTCTTTGCCGGAGAGAGCGGATATCTGGCCGAACTGAAAGCGGACTTTATCGGGCTTGCATCAATAGACCTGGGTTGCGGAAGGAAGAAAATATCGGACGAGATAGACCCGCTTGCCGGGATCGTTCTTCATGCAAAGATCGGAGATGAGGTAAAAGCAGGGGATCCTTTGCTGGATATGTTTGCAGACACACCTGAGAGACTTGACAACGCCGAGAAGCGGATCGCAGGTGCAATCAGCATCTCACATAACAAGCCTGAAACAAGGAAGCTGATAATAGACATTCTTGACTGAACCGGAACATCTCCGTAAACAAAAAAAAGAATATGGAAGAACCTGTTGTAACTGAAATACAGGAAACAAGACCGAAGAGAAAACTTGACAGCACGCTTGCGAGGATCATGCTTGCACTGATCATACTCGCAACCATTTTCTCGATCTACATGACCGTGAAACTGTTCATTCACGGTTTTACTTTCAGATAGTCAGTTGAATGCGTGACCGATCGATCTTTCAATGCTCTTTTCCTTCAGAAGGGGAGTGATCCTGTATCTGTCTTCGCCGAATTCTTCATGCATTGACCTCAGAATGGCATAAACCAGGTCCGTTCCGAGTTTGTCGCTCCATTCAATCGGCCCCAACGGATAATTTGTTCCAAGCTTCATTGCAGTGTCAATGTCCTTTGCGTTCGATGTACCTTCCTGAAGAACCAGGTAAGCCTCATTTATGATCATTGTAATAATGCGCATTGCCGTCATACCGGGCCTGTCGGGCGATTCAATCACTTCCTTTCCGCATGATTCAAACAATAGTTTTGCCGCCGCGAATCTGTCATCTTTTGTGAAACTTGTTCTCGAAAGCTCAACTGCGCCTGCCGCAGAAAACCCCGGATAGAATGCGCCTCCAACGAGTCTTTCCGGATCCTTCAATGCCTCGCATTGCTTCAATGCGGTTATGCAGAGCGACGCAGACACAACTGTGGCTTTTGCGTTTTTTTCTTCGATGAAATCAATGATCTTGAATTTCATTTCGTCCCCGAAGTTTGTGAGCTCAAATACAATGTCAACCTCGTCAGTCAGCTCGTCGGATATCTCGCACTTGTCCTTTATCAGTGTTGAGAGTTCGGATACAAGCTGTTCATTGTCGCCGATAAGAAATGCTTTTGTCATTCTGATAGATGAGAAATAATAAGAATTTAGAGAAGTACCTGAACGGGATCTTCCGCAAATACAGGAAGAAGCATTCTTCCAAAGATCCTGTGTGGAACCTTCATGACCTGAATGAGGAGAGCGATATTGAAATTGCCGCTCTTTTCATTTCATGTTTTTCTTACGGAAAGGTTGAACACATCAATTCTTTTGTAAGAAGATTCGCCGACAGGATCGGTAATGATTGGCACGAATTTACCCTGAATTTCTCTGAACAGAAAGATAAAAAGTACTTTTCGGATCTGTATCACAGGTTCAATTCTTCAGATGATATTTCAAATTTGTTGCGGTCAATGAGCTCAGGGTTGAATTCTCACGGAAGCCTCAGGAGACTTTTCCTGTCGGGGCTTAAGGATGAAGACGTGAATGTTGTGAATGCTCTTGACAGATTCAGCAGTGCACTTTGTGCAAGTGATGCTCCTAAGAGCTACAGATACCTTCTGCCGCTTCCTTCAAAAGGATCAGCGTGCAAGCGGCTCAATCTGTTTATGAGATGGATGGTAAGAAATGATGATATAGATACAGGCTGTTGGAAAGAGGTTGGTACGCGCAGGCTTATCATGCCCGTTGACACGCATGTTTACAACGTAAGCAGGGGACTGGGACTGGCAGAAAGAAAGTCATGCGACATGAAATTTGCCGTGATGCTGACCGAATCTCTCAAAGCATTTGATGCTGATGATCCCGTAAAGTACGACTTTGCGCTGTGCCATGTTCGCATGGACAAGCTATTCTGACTTTGCTGGGAGACAGTCGAACTGCAGGTCAATTCTGGATACATTTCCGATCACAAGCACGGTATCCATTCCCTTGCCGGTTGCATTGGTTTCGTACGATACAAATCCTTCCGCTTCAACATAGAATCTGTCCCTCGAGCGGAGATTGCCGGCGGCATTGTCTATTGCGGTAAGATTGCTCTTGCCGGAAATCTTGTACTTTGTTCCCGATGAACAATCTTGCAGAATGTTTTTATCGGTAAGTGAAATCATTCCTTTGAAGATGTTAGTAGGGATCTTGCTCTCTTTGGCAACTGTCTGCTTTTGTTTATGCTGAACATCTGACTTCGGAGGCTCACATGAACTTATGATTGGTGCAATTGCTGTCAGCAGAAGTATTAACAACAGGGATCTAATTGATGACACATAGCCTCCTCCTGTAAGTATTTCCTTTGAAGAGCGCATATATGATGATCTGTCTTTGATCATTTGTCGGGCTCAAAATCGAGAACAATGGAATTCATGCAATACCGTTTGCCGGTGGGGGGCGGGCCGTCGTCAAAAACATGTCCGAGATGTGAATCACATCTTCCGCACATTACCTCGGTCCTGAACATTCCGTACGATGTGTCATCGGCATATATCACACTGCCGGGCCGGTCTGTTTCAAAAAAGCTCGGCCAGCCGCAGGAGCTTGCAAATTTTGAATCGGACTTGAACAGCTTGTTCCCGCACACCGCACAGTAATAAGTGCCTATGCCCTCGAAATCCCAGAACTTCCCTGTGAATGCCCTCTCGGTTCCTTTTTCCCGGGCTATGTAATAGACATCCTCCGGAAGCACCTTCTTCCATTGTTCGTCTGTCACTGATAGCTTTGCTGTATCTGTTCTGGAATAATAGGGATTGTCCTTCATGGGAATTTCAAGTTTAAGGTTTGATTGTGACGACTGCAGTTCCGAGCTGTTAAGCTGAAACATTGAGAGAAAATACAAAAGTGTTCTTATTATCATACGGCAATTAACTCGTTACACTGCAATTTAGTTCACGCGGAGATTTTCTCAAAATGCATTGATTTGTTCATCCGTTCATCCGGTTAACAGCGTTCACTTGCGTTGCGGTCTCAGATCCGTCTTTATAAGAGAAGCTCTCCCGGATTGCACAGGAGAGCTTCCATTTTTTCGTGACTCAGCTTTATTGATCAGCGGATCAATACATGTCGCCCATGCCGCCCGGAGGCATCATCGGGGCTTTCTCCTTCTCCGGCTTTTCAACAACCGTTGCCTCTGTCATAAGCAGAAGTCCTGCAACTGATGAAGCATTCTCAAGTGCAACTCTTGTTACCTTGGTCGGATCAATTACGCCTGCTTTTACGAGGTCTTCATAGCTCTCGGTAGCTGCGTTGAATCCGTAGTTGCCTTTGCCTTCCTTCACATTGTTGATCACAACAGAGCCTTCAAGTCCGGAATTCTGAACTATCTGCCTTATCGGCTCTTCGATAGCCCTTCTGATTATTGCTATGCCGGTCTTAATGTCATGATTCTCTTCCTTGAGTCCGTCTAGCTTTGACGAAACCCTGAGAAGTGCAACACCGCCGCCCGGAACTATTCCTTCTTCAACTGCGGCCCTTGTTGCGTGAAGTGCATCTTCAACTCTCGCCTTTTTCTCTTTCATCTCTACTTCTGTGGATGCACCGATCTTGAGGACTGCAACTCCGCCGGAAAGCTTTGCAAGCCTTTCCTGAAGTTTCTCTTTGTCGTAATCAGAGGATGTCTTGTCGATCTGTGACTTTATTTCATTTATCCTCTTCTTGATGTCTTCCTTGTCTCCGGCGCCTTCTACGATTGTTGTATTGTCTTTGTCAACAACAACCCTCTTTGCTGTGCCGAGATAGGAAAGTGTCGCATTCTCAAGCTTGTAACCCTGTTCCTCTGAGATCACGGTTCCCTTCGTAAGTACAGCGATGTCCTCAAGCATTGCCTTTCTCCTGTCGCCGAAGCCCGGTGCCTTCACCGCAACCACTTTAAGTGTGCCTCTGAGCTTGTTCACAACCAGCGTTGCAAGAGCTTCGCCTTCAACATCCTCTGCAATTATGAGCATGCTTCTTCCTGACTGTACTGCCTTTTCAAGGATCGGAAGAAGGTCTTTCATTGTTGAGATCTTCTTGTCATGAATGAGGATGTACGGATCATCCAGCTCTGCTTCCATTGATTCTGCATTCGTGACGAAATACGGTGAAAGATAACCTCTGTCAAACTGCATTCCTTCCACCACATCAACAGTTGTCTCAGTACCTTTTGCTTCTTCAACAGTGATCACTCCGTCTTTTCCAACCTTGTCCATCGCTTCGGCAATAAGATCGCCGATGTATTTGTCGTTGTTTGCGGAGATCGCGCCAACCTGTGCAATTTCCTTATTCTCCTTGATCGGTGAAGAAAGGTCCTTGAGACCTTTAACAAGCACTTCAACCGCCTTGTCAATTCCTCTCTTAAGGTCCATCGGATTCGCACCGCTTGTAACATGCTTCAGGCCTTCTCTGTAGATTGCCTGCGCAAGGACAGTGGCTGTTGTAGTTCCGTCACCTGCTACGTCGGATGTCTTTGACGCAACTTCCTTTACCATCTGTGCGCCCATGTTCTCGATCGGATCTTCAAGTTCGATCTCCTTTGCAACGGTCACTCCGTCCTTTGTAACTGTCGGTGCGCCGAACTTCTTGTCAATTACTACATTTCTGCCCTTAGGGCCAAGCGTGACTTTCACCGCATCAGCAAGTGTGTCCACGCCTTTCTTCAGTGCCGCTCTTGCTTCAGCATTGAACGTGATTATCTTTGATGCCATTTTGTTATTCTCCTTTTTGTTTTAAAATTCAGATTACGGCGTATACGTCCGACTCCCTCATGATGAGGTACTCTTCGCCGTCAATTGTAACTTCGGTTCCGGAATACTTTCCGTAAAGAACCTTGTCTCCTACCTTGAGCTCAAGTTTAATTTCCTTGCCGTCGTCTGTTACTTTTCCTTTTCCGACGGCAACAACTTCACCCTTCATCGGCTTTTCCTTTGCTGTGTCAGGAATGATCAGTCCCGATGCAGTCTTTTCCTCTGCTTCTGCCGGCCTGACAATTATCCTGTCGCTTAATGGTCTTACTTTCATTTTTTACCTCAGTTTTTATGTTTTTGAAATATTATTAGCACTCTGCATTGGAGAGTGCTAATATAGCATGATTGTATTAACTATGCAATAGCTTAATTCCTGCACAAAAAAGGACTTTTTCATCTCCTGTGACCCGGCAAGAAGAAAAACAGATATCCCAAAAGTATGACAAAAATCATACTTTTAGGTGACAAAAGTCATAGCGCAACCGTTTCAGTAGTCATATCTTTGCCTACATGAATGAAGTCAAAGACAAGGTTTCTGCATTCTGCTATCATTGCGGTGAAAGCTGTGATGACGGACTTATCGTTTCCGGCCAAAAGAATTTCTGCTGTGAGGGATGCAAAGCGGTTTTCGAGATTCTTGAAGGCCATGACCTCTGTGAATTCTATAACATTGACGGCGAAGCGGGCCTCAAGATAAAGGAACTTCCGCTCGAGCAAAGGTTCGATTATCTTGACGATCCGGAAATCACACGAAAGATAGTCGAGTTCAATGACAAGAATGTCTCATCTGTCACTTTTGCAGTCCCGGAAATTCACTGCAGTTCCTGCATATGGCTGCTCGAGAGAATGAACAAGGTCAATCCGGGAATACTAAGCTCAAGGGTGGACTTTCTTCAGAAGCGGGTCACGATAGTTTATGACAATGCAAGTACTTCTCTTAAGAATGTAGTAAAGTCTCTTGCTTCAGTCGGCTATGAACCCGACATCAATCTTGATGCAGCCACTGATTCAAAGCCGGCAAAAAAGTCATACAAGGCTTTATATGCAAAGATCGGCATAGCCGGATTTTGTCTTGGCAACATTATGCTTCTCAGCTTTCCGGAATATCTGAACATCGGAGATTCACTTGACACAGACCTCAAAAATGTCTTCAACTATCTGAATATTCTTTTGGGCATTCCTGTGATCACTTACTGCAGTTCCGATTATTTCTCGTCGGCATGGAAAGCTCTCCGCAACAGGTTCATCAATATTGACCTGCCGATTTCTCTCGGCCTTCTTGCATTGTTTGCCAGAAGCGTTTATGACATCCTGGTGCACGGCAATGCCGGTTTCATGGACTCGCTTTCAGGACTCGTGCTCTTCCTGCTGATTGGGAAACTCTTCCAAAGCAAAACATATGACTCAATAAACTTTGAGCGGGACTACAGATCGTACTTTCCGATTTCAGTCACTGTGATAAAGAACAAAACAGAGGCAAACATTCCTCTTTCAAAGCTCGAAATCGGTGACAGGATAGTGATCAGAAACAATGAGATAATTCCAGTGGACGCAATACTCTTCAAGGGAGAAGGGTGCATTGACTACAGCTTTGTTACGGGAGAATCCGTTCCCGAACAAAAAGTGCTTGGCGAAATAGTTTACGCCGGCGGAAAGCATATGGGGAGCGCAATTGAACTTGAAGTACTGAGAACGGTTTCGCAAAGCTACCTGACTCAATTATGGAATGACAAGGCATTCGACAAGAGTCCTGCATCCATTTCGAAGATCACCGACAGGGTAGGAAAGTACTTCACGTACGCGATACTTCTGATCGCATTCGGCGCTGCGGCATACTGGCTTCCGACTGATGCCGACAAGGCTCTTACTGTGTTTACAACAGTTCTTATCATTGCCTGCCCCTGCGCTTTGGCTCTTACAACTCCTTTTGCCCTTGGCAACAGCTTAAGGATCCTCGGAAGGAATAAACTCTATCTCAGGAATGCATCCGTGATCGAAAGCATGGCAAAGGTTGATGCCGTTGTGTTTGACAAAACAGGAACAATTACAAGCCCAAGGCATCTCAACATTGAGTTTGTGGGAAGTGAGCTGACTGCCGGGGAAAAGTCAATTGTAAAATCTCTTGCCAGAAACTCCACTCATCCGCTGAGCAGAATGATCAGCGAATCGCTCGAAGGCGCGGTTTACACAACGGTTTCTGAATTTGCGGAACTGCCCGGCGAAGGTATCTCCGGTATTGCCGGAGGAAAATTTGCCAGACTGGGAAACATCAGATTCATAATCGGAGAAGACGGCGGCAGTCTGAAGAAATTCAGCACTGATCTTAAGAAGAACGGTGTCTCAACAAATGTTTTTCTCTGCATTGAGGGTGAGATCAAGGGGTTCTATTCGCTGAGAAGCCGCTACCGTGAAGGCATTGAGAATGTCATTGAAGAATTTGGCGGAAAGTATGAAGTGAGCCTTGTATCCGGCGATAACAGTCATGAGAGGAGTGCACTGAGTAAACTGTTTGCAGATGAAAACATGCACTTCGGACAGTTGCCATCTGACAAGCTTGCCTATGTAAGAACAAAGCAGAAACTCGGAAAGACAGTGATGATGATAGGCGACGGCCTCAATGATGCCGGGGCGCTGAAACAAAGCGATATCGGCATTGCGGTAAATGATGATGTTACGAGCTTCTCGCCGGCATGCGATGCAGTTATGGATGCCGGAGTCTTCAGCATGCTTCCTTCTTTCATGGGATTTTCCAGGGCTACCATGAACGTAATCAAAGTTAGTTTTGTGATCTCATTTTTGTATAATGCTGTGGGACTCTATCTTGCAGCACAGGGCTATTTCTCACCCATGATCGCCGCCATACTGATGCCTTTCAATTCAATTTCAATTGTTCTGTTCGTTGTGGGCATGACTAACCTGTGTGCCCGAAGAAGGGGGCTGTCATGAGCGTCATTCTTGTACTGATTGGTGCAAGCCTGATCGTGGCAACCGGCTTTCTCGTTGCATTCATCTGGTCTGTGAGAAACGGACAGTATGAAGACAGGTACACTCCCTCAGTCAGAATGCTGTTTGAAGAAAGCGGAGACAAAGCAAAGAAAGATCTGTTCACTAAAAATCCCGGACAATGAAAAGAATGAATATTGTGGTTGCGGGAAACAGTTTCGCAGGCTTCACCGCAGCTATTGAACTGAAGAGGCTTGTCGGATATGATCATGAAGTGATTGTGATCGGAAAGAGTCCGTACTTCGTATTTGTACCTTCGCTTATCTGGTATCCGTTCGGACTGCGCAAGGAAGATGACATCATGTTTGACGTAAGAGGACCAATGAACAGAATGGACATTAAGTTTATTGAAGCGGAGATAGTGAGGTTTGATCCGTTTGAAAAACAGGTTTGGCTTCACGAGGAATACCTCCCGTACGATTATCTCGTAATTGCAACAGGATTTAAACCCGACTTTGAAAGCATACCGGGATCAGGTCCCGGAAAATTCAGCCATTGCATCAGCGATCTTCAGTGTGCCCGCGAAGCCCGGAGAGCATGGTCTGAATATGTTAAGAAGGGCGGACCGATGGTAATCGGCAATGCTCCGAACGCCGCAAATTATTCAGCGGGGTATGAGTTTCTATTCAACGTAAGATATCAGCTCGCAAAGGAATCAAACCTCAGAGACTCAGCATTGAACTTTGTCACTTCCGAACCATATCTTGGCCATTTGGGAATAGGTGGCGGTATGCGGTTCAGGGAAACTGCAGAGAAACTGCTTGAGAATTTCTCAATTCCGTATGAAGTGAATACGGCAATAACAGAAGTTCTTCCGGAGAAAGTGATCCTTGAGAACGGGAAGGTCATCGAGTCAAAATACACTATGATAGTTCCGGGGGTGATAGGATCCGATGCGGTCAGAAACTCACCTTCGGTTGGGAACGAAAGGGGATTCATTGAGACAAACGACGAATACAGGCATCATGAATTTCCAGAGATATATGCCGCCGGCATTGCAGTGCAGATCGAATGTCCTGAAGATACAGAGCCGGGATGTTCACTGCCAAGGACCAGCTATCCTACTGAGATGATGGCCAGGACAGCGGCATGGAACATATTCGCGGACATATTCGGCAAGGAGAAGATGTCTCTTCCGTTCAGCGACATTAATGCTTACGAAGCGATCGATGCCGAGAACCAGGGCACAATGCTCATAGGAGCACACATGCTTTCTCCAAGAGGATTTGATGTGATAATCCCGGGGCCGCAGGCACACTGGGCAAAAGTTGCACATGAAAGATACTTCATGCTCTCAAGGAGCATGGGAATAATCTAAAATTGACTGAGATGAAATTCGATCCGAGTACCAGCATACACGATTATCTTGTTTTCGGTGAATTCGGAGACGTAAATCCTTCAATAACTGATTCATCCACATTCACATTCATGAGTCCGGAGAGAATGGAGGAACTCTTTGATCATGAGATAGAAGGTTGCTTCCTTTATTCAAGACACTGGAATCCGATCAATAAGTTTCTTGCAAATGCGCTTGCAAGGCTTGAAGATACTGAATGCGCGCAGGTGACCGCATCCGGAATGGGAGCGATCAGCTGCACAGTGCTTGACATCTGCAAGAGCGGAGATGAGATAGTTTCGAGCAGGACAATTTACGGCGGAACATACGCGCTGTTCAAGAATTTTCTTCCAAAGCTTGGGATCAATGTAAAGTTCGTTGACCTTAAGGATCTCAAAGCCGTAAGTTCGGCAATCACCCCGAAAACGCGCCTGATCTACGGAGAGTCGATAAGCAATCCTTTGCTTGAAGTGACGGACATTCCCGGCTTGTCAAAGATCGCCAAAGAGAAAGGGATATTGCTTGTGATTGACAATACATTCAGCCCGATGATCATCTCTCCTAAGAGACTCGGAGCTGATATTGTAGTTCACAGCATGACGAAGTTCATAAACGGCACAAGTGACTGCGTTGCGGGATGTATCTGCTCCACACATGATTTCATCAACACGCTTACAGACATTAACAGCGGCGCCACAATGCTTCTCGGACCCGTACTCGACAGCTACAGAGCGGCAAGCATTCTGAAAAACCTGCACAGTCTCCATATAAGAGTGAAGAAGCACAGTGAGAATGCTATGTTCCTTGCAGAGGAATTTGAAAAACTCGGCGTCAGGGTTTTCTATCCCGGACTCAGATCGAATCCCGACCACGAACTTCTGAATAATATCATGAACGACGGTTTCGGATATGGCGGAATGTTGGCAATTGATGCGGGAGATTATGAAAGCGCCTCAAAGCTAATGACAAGAATGCAGGAAGAGAAAGTAGGATACCTCGCTGTGAGCTTAGGCTACTTCAAGACATTATTCAGCTCGCCCGGGCACAGCACATCCTCAGAGATACCGGAAGAAGAGCAGAAGAAGATGGGACTGAGCGCAGGACTTGTGAGGTTTTCAATCGGACTTGATAACGACATCACAATTGCTTTTGAAAGAATAAAGAAATGCATGAAGGAAATTAATCTAATCAACTAAAGGAGAATCCAAAAAGATGGGAATGGAGAAATTCTATTACGACAACAAGATCGTACGGAATTTTGCAATTGCAACGATCGTATGGGGCATTGTCGGAATGGTTGTCGGATTGCTCGCTGCACTGCAGTTATATTTGCCGGAACTCAACTTCGGACTGCAGTACACGACATTCGGCAGAACCAGGCCTCTTCACACAAATGCAGTGATCTTCGCATTTGTTGGAAATGCAATCTTTATGGGAATTTACTATTCCCTGCCCAGATTGTGCAAAGCATCAATGTTCAGCAAACTGCTCGGAAGTGTACACTTCTGGGGCTGGCAGCTGATCATTGTCCTGGCGGCAATTACACTGCCTTCGGGAATTACAACCAGCAAAGAATATGCTGAGCTTGAGTGGCCGATTGACATACTCATTGCGGTCGTGTGGGTTGTATTCGCAATCAATGTGTTCGGAACGATTGCGAAGCGAAGAGAAAAGCACATTTACGTTGCAATATGGTTTTACATTGCTACAATAGTAACGGTAGCTGTTCTGCACATTGTTAACTCTATCGAACTTCCGGTTTCATTCCTGAAGAGCTACCCTGTGTACGCAGGTGTTCAGGACGCTCTCGTGCAATGGTGGTACGGCCACAATGCAGTTGCATTCTTCCTCACAACTCCGTTCCTCGGCCTCATGTATTACTATCTGCCTAAAGCGGCGGAAAGGCCGATCTACTCATACAGGCTTTCTATCCTGCACTTCTGGTCTCTGATCTTCATTTACATCTGGGCTGGACCGCACCACTTGCTTTATACCGCTCTGCCTGACTGGGCACAATCCCTCGGAACGGTATTCTCCATAATGCTTATTGCTCCGTCGTGGGGTGGCATGATCAACGGGTTGCTCACGCTCAGAGGCGCATGGGACAGAGTCCGCGAGAGTGCGGTGCTGAAATTTATGGTTGTTGCGGTTACCGCATACGGTATGGCCACTCTGGAAGGCCCGATGCTTTCGCTCAAGAATGTGAATGCAATAGCACACTACACCGACTGGATCGTAGCGCACGTTCACATCGGAGCGCTTGGCTGGAACGGCTTCTTTACATTCGCCATGCTCTACTGGCTGATGCCCAGGCTTTACGGTACAAAGCTGTATTCGGAACGGTTGGCTAACTTCCATTTCTGGATCGGCACACTCGGTATTGTTTTCTATGCCGCTCCGCTTTACTGGGCAGGAATAACCCAGTCACTGATGTGGAAGCAATTCACTCCCGAAGGAATTCTGCTTTATCCGAACTTCCTTGAAACCGTAGTGAAGATCATTCCGATGTATATCATGAGATCAATCGGAGGCACGCTGTACATTATCGGAATACTTGTGATGGTTTACAACCTTGTTAAGACGGTCAAATCCGGCAAGCTTGTAAAAGAAGAACAGGCAGAAGCGCCGGCGCTTGTTGATCCGACATCAGGCACTTACAAATACAAGCACAAATGGCTCGAATCCAGGCCGGGAAAATTTGCTGTCCTTGCTACCGTTGCAATTCTGATCGGCGGACTGGTAGAGTTCATTCCCACATTTCTTATTAAGTCTAACATCCCCACGATCTCAAGCGTGAAACCTTACACTCCGCTCGAATTGCAGGGCAGGGATATCTATGTAAGAGAAGGATGTTACGTCTGCCATTCGCAGATGATCAGGCCGTTCAGGTCTGAAACGGAACGTTACGGTGAATACTCAAAGGCCGGTGAATATGTTTACGATCATCCGTTCCAGTGGGGCTCTAAGCGAACAGGCCCGGACCTTCACAGAGTGGGCGGAAAGTATCCGAACGTCTGGCACTACCTTCACATGTCCGATCCAAGGTCAATTTCCCCCGGTTCAATAATGCCTCCTTATGAATGGCTTTATGAACAGGATATAGATGCAGGTTCAACTTCGGCCAAGATATCGGCAATGCGCACTCTGGGCGTGCCTTATCCGGACGGCTATGAACAGGTAGCAGAGGAAGAACTTCGAAAGCAGGCCGACAAGATAGCCGAAGACCTGAAGAAGAATGGTCTGATGGCTGACAGCAATAAAGAGATAATTGCGCTCATCGCATATCTCCAGAGGCTTGGCACCGACATCAAGGTTCAGACAAATTCAGCAATTAAATAACAGGGGAGGGGACATGTTTAAAGAAATTTTTGAAGGCATACAGGGAATTGACATTTACCCGATATTCTCATTGCTGCTGTTCCTGTCCTTCTTCGTGCTGTCTGCAGTATGGATCGTCAGGCTCGACAAAGGATACATCGAAGAAATGGAGAATCTTCCACTTGAAAAATCAGAGAACAAAGACAACTAAAAAATAATGAGTAAAAGAATAAGTTCAATTTTGCTTTCATTGCTTTGTCTGACGGTCTTTGCGGTACCTGCTTCTTCTCAGACAGCAGTCACGGAGCCGGAGACCGATATGACGACGTATTACATCATTCTGTTCGCGGTCGTGTTCCTTCTTATGAATGCGATATTCATTCCTCTGCTTAAAGACTCACCCGTTTACGGAGAGGGAGCGGTTGCATTGGCTGGGAAGAAGTCTGCTTTGAGAGGCCTCTACGACAAGCTGACCGGACTGAAGCCGATCTCTCAGGAGAAGGAACTGCTCATGGATGAAGATTACGATGGCATCGCAGAACTTGACAACAACGTTCCGCCATGGTTCAACATTCTCTTCTACAGCACCATTGTGTTTGCTGTCATCTACCTCCTTAACTATCACGTATTGAAGATCGGCAGACTGCCGTTTCAGGAATATGCAGATGAGGTTTATGCCGCTGACATGAAGAGGGAAGAGCTGATCAGAACAGGTGCATTCATAAATGAGAACACGGTTACACTTCTGACGGAGAAGGCGGCGCTGGATAACGGAAAGCAGGTCTTCATGGCTAACTGCGTACCATGCCACGGCAATAATGCAGAAGGAACAGTTGGTCCAAATCTCACAGACCAGTTCTGGATACACGGCGGGGGCATCAAGAATGTTTTCAAGACCATAAAGTACGGAGTCCCCGCAAAGGGTATGATTGCATGGCAGACTCTTTTCAATCCCAAAGCAATGCAGGAAGTTGCCAGTTATGTGCTCTCACTTCAGGGTACAAATCCGCCGAACGGTAAACCGCCTGAAGGTAACAAATACACAGAATCTGCCGTTGATTCTGCCAAGACCGGATCTGACACCGTCAAGACTACAAGCGGAGGACAGGTCAGGCAATCCGGTTCAAAGGATACGTCAGTTTCAAAATCCGGAACTCAGGATACACTGAAGAAAGGCAAGTGATCAGTTGAATACGCTCGAAAGAGAAAAAACCGAGGTTAGGGAAGTGACAGACGATTCTTTCCGCAACACAATTTCAATTGTCGAGAAAGACGGTCACCGGAAGTGGATCTATCCCAAGAAACCAAAAGGAAGATTTTACACAGCCAGGACAGTTGTAAGCTGGATACTTTTGCTTGTACTTTTCGGAGTACCGTTTATAAAGGTTGACGGACAACCGTTCTTTCTCTTCAATATTGTTGACAGGAAGTTCATAATCTTCGGACAGATCTTTACAACTCAGGATTTCTATCTGTTCGGACTTCTGATGATCTCGGTGTTTGTATCACTGTTCCTTGTTACGGCTGTCTTCGGAAGGGTCTTCTGCGGATGGGTCTGCCCTCAGCCCGTGTTTCTTGAGATGGTGTTCAGAAAGATCGAATACATGATTGAGGGAGACTATATGCGGCAAATGGAGCTGAACAAATCGCACTGGAATGCGAACAAGATCTTCCGCAAAGGGCTGAAATATCTGATATTCTTCGCACTGTCCTTTTTGATCGCAAATATATTCTTGTCTTACATAATAGGAATTGATGAGCTGTGGAAGATAATCAACGAGCCGGTCTCACAGCATCTGACGGGATTCATTGCCATTACGATCTTCACGCTCTTCTTTTACTGGATCTTCGCCTGGTTCAGGGAGCAAGCCTGCATACTTGTCTGCCCTTACGGCAGAATGCAGGGCGTTCTTCTGGATAAGAACACCACCGTAATTGCATATGACTACAAGCGCGGTGAACCCAGAGGCAAGCTTACTGAAAAGGCTGATAAAGGCCTTGGCGACTGCATAGACTGCAATCAGTGTGTTGTTGTTTGCCCGACAGGCATAGACATAAGAAACGGCACTCAGCTCGAATGCATCAATTGCGCCGTTTGCATTGATGCATGTGATTCGATCATGGACAAGATCAATCTTCCGCGCGGACTCATCAGATATGATTCCATGGAAGGGATCAAGACCGGCCACGGATTTAAATGGACACCGAGAGTCATCGGATACATGAGTGTACTGTTGGTCCTTCTTTCCGTTACGGCTTATCTCTTTGCAAGCAGAAAGGACGTTGACGTGAACATACTGAGAACACCTGGCCTTATATATCAGAACCAGGGTGATGACAAAGTGAGCAACATGTACAATTTCAAAATGAGCAACAAGACGTTCAGCGAAATTCCTCTGACATTTGCGCTGAGCGGAGCCGAGGGAGAGATAAGGCTTGCCGGTTCGGAATTTTCACTGAAGCCGATGGAAATTCACGAAGGCACTCTTCTGATAGTGATACCTAAAGCGAATATCAAAAAGCTGAATACGCCTGTAAGCATAGTAGTATCAGGCAACGGCAAAGTGATTGACGAAGTGAAAACAACATTTATCGGGCCGCCGAACTAAAATGAAAAGAATTAGCGACAAAGCAAGCTGGAGGCTGTTTGTGATTCTCCCGATCGTGATCTTCGCGGCGGGAATGATCGTTATGGTAACGATCTCAATGACGAGGAACGTTGACCTTGTTGCTGAGAACTATTACGAGAGGGAACTGAAGTACCAGCAGGAGATAGACCTGAGATCAAACTCTGCAGAACTCAGCAATTCAATTAGTGTTGAAGGCGGACAGGGGACGGCAAGGATTATTTGCTCAAAGCCTGAACTGCTTGAAGGGAAGTCAGGCGAAGTGATCTTCTACAGGCCTTCAGATGCATCCATTGATTTCAAGAAAACATTCCTCATTGACAATGAAGGAATGCAGGTGATAAGTGATGCGAAACTCAAGAGAGGATTGTGGAAACTGAAGATCAGCCTGACCGGACAGGGAAAATCATATGCTGTTGACAAAAGCGTTTTTGTAGAATGAACATGGAACTCTTTTCTGCGCTTATAATAGGTTTGGCCGGAAGTTTCCACTGCGCGGGAATGTGCGGACCCATTGCCTTGTCTGTCAGCGGAGGAGCTCCGCGCGAGCTGGGATTCCTGCTGCGCAAGATCACTTATAATTTCGGGAGGATCATCACTTACTCCGCGCTTGGACTGCTTTTCGGATTCATTGGCGACAGGATAAAGCTGTTCGGACTTCAGCAATGGCTTTCGGTGTTCGTGGGTTCATTGATAATTCTCTCGGTGTTCATTTACTACCTGAGGTACAAGAGCCCGGTGTCCGGGAGGCTGTACAGATTCATGTCACCTTTTTTCTCGCGTGCCGTCAGGTATCTGAAAGGAAAGAACAGCTATTCTTCAATGCTTTTGATAGGCATGCTTAACGGACTGCTTCCGTGCGGCTTCATTTATCTTGGGCTTGGAGGTGCAATTGCCACAGGCGGTGCATTGTCCGGCGCCGCATATATGGCTTTGTTCGGCCTTGGTACGGTGCCGGTGATGCTTGGCGTTACCATGTTCGGAAATTTTGTAACAGGAAAATTAAGAGCCGGGATAGGCAGGCTCGCGCCGGTGCTCATGCTGGCTCTCGGCACGCTGTTTGTGCTGAGAGGGCTAAATTTGGGGATACCATATGTGAGTCCAAAAGACAGCGTGAATCCGGCCGTAATGAATCATGATCCTCAGTGCCGGTAAACCGGCCTGAATGATACTGTTCTTTGATTTGCCATAGTGCCGGAATTGTAAATTGTTTCTGTAAGGATGTTAGTCTATTTTTGAAGAAACATCACTTCCGTTCCGGTATGAACAGAAAGCTCGTAACCCCAGCATGTGAATTTTGCCGGGCCAGGTATTCATCTGTTTTTGAAGACCTGAACTCCGGAGAGACAGCATTTCTTACGGAGAACCATAACTGCAATTATTACAAAAGGGGTCAAGTGGTCTTTCTCGAAGGAAATTTCCCAATGGGTATGTTTTGCATTAACACAGGCAAGGTGAAGATATCCCAGGCAGGAAATGAGGGCAGGGAGCAGATTGTGAGACTTGCCAAAATGGGTGACATCATTGGTTACCGGGCGTTGATAAGCGGTGATGCATATACAGCAAGCGCTACGGCAATCGAAGACTCAATGATATGCCACATTCCTTCAAAAGTATTCTTTGAACTTCTCCGCAGAAATGCAAGCCTTACTCAGGGCCTGATGAAACTGCTTGCCGGAGACCTGAAGGATGCCGAAAGAAAGGTCACGCATTTCGCTCAGAAAACTGTGGCGGAACGGCTTGCGGAGACGCTTCTCATGCTTAAGGACTATTACGGGCAGGAAGACGGGGCGCCGCCCGACTCCTTTATGATCACAAGAGAGGAGATAGCGAGAATAGTCGGTACGGCCACTGAAACTGCAATCAGGATAATGGCAGATCTCAGAAAAGAAGGTATCATTCAGATCAGCGGCAGAAGGATCAGCATTTTAAACAGAGACGCGCTGGTCAGGATCGCAAATCTGTATGACTGACGTCAGTCTCACAAACGGAAGAAGATGTTTGAACGATTTTCAAACTCCTTTCTGAACGATTTCAATCTCGACATGCTTCTTGGAAAGTTCAAGAGCATAAGGTTCAGGTTTTTCAGAAAAGGGGAATTCATATACATGGAGAATGAAGAAGCCGCGGCTGTTTATCTCGTTCTCTCAGGAGAGATAAGCATTGGCAGTTTTTCGGATGATTCTGATGTTAGGGCAATATCCTGCAGCCGGTCCGGCGATGTCATCGGATTTGATGATGCACTTTCAGGCAGCAGATACACAAGATCAGCTTTTGCGGCAAGCGATGTAAATGCGGTTGAGATAAGCAGGTCGGAATTTCTTGACCTTACCCGGCGAAATGATGAGTTCAATCTCTGGATGCTGAAATATCTCAGCAGAAAAATTGACATGCTTGCGTCATAACTGCTTCCGGCCCTGTGCCTTAAGTTTCTTCTGAATGTCATCCATGATCTTCACTGAGTGGATGATCGAATTTTCAATGAAGTACTTGTCTGTATTCCCTCCGCTGCATGCAACTCCGGCAAGGTAAATTCCTTCCACGTTCGTTTCATGTGTCACTTTGCTGAAGTATCCCTTTCTGCCTGAAACGATCCTGATTCCAGCTTCATTAAGAAGATCGAGATCCGGATGGTAGCCCGTCATAGCAAATACAACATCGTTCCTCAGCCTGGTTATTCCCCGGGGCGTTTCTATGAGAATATGCCCGGCTTCAATCTCCATTATTGATGACCTGAAGAATGCCCTGATGGAGCCTTCGTCTATTCTGTTCTCGATGTCCGGCCTTACCCAGTATTTTACCGACTTCTTTATTGCCTCTTCCCTTACAACCATTGTTACCTTTGCTCCGATGCGGAACAGTTCAAGCGCAACATCAACTGCAGAATTTCCGGCGCCCACCACGGCCGCTTCGAGTCCCGCATAAGGATGGGCTTCGTCAAAGTAATGTTTCACCTTAGACAATTGCTCACCGGGAATATTCATCATGTTGGGATTGTCGTAATAGCCCGTTGCAAGTATCAGATTCCTGCACTGATAAGTTGCTTTGTTCGTGGTGACTCTTACAATGCCGTCCTGCTTCTCGATCATGTTCACTCTCTCATATAGCTTTACATTCAGCCCTTTCGCTTCGGTAACCCTGCGGTAATATTCCAGGGCTTCCCTTCTTGTCGGCTTTGTTCCGTGCGAAACAAAAGGGACATTCCCAAGTTCGATCTTTTCAGACGTGGAAAAGAATGTCATGTTTGTCGGATAATTAAATACCGAGTTCACGAGACAACCTTTTTCAAGTATAAGATATTCGATCTCCCTCTTTGCCGCTTCTATGCCGCAGGCAAGTCCGATTGGCCCTGCGCCGATGATTATTGCATCAATTATCTTCCTGCTCAAGTGATCTTCTTATTCAGATTTTTGTAACCTGTATCATGTTTGCCGAATCGCTCTTCGTGAACGGCATTGAGGAGATGAATACAACCCGGTCTCCTTTTGAAAAGCCGCTCTCCGTAAGTCTTCTCCTCAGCAAACGGACTGTTTCAATGAGCCCGCGGCTCTCTTCGATCTTTACCGGCTCCACACCCCACACAAGATTGCATTTTCTGATAATCTCTTCACTGCCTGTTGCCGCAATTATCAATGCTCCGGGACGATGGTTGGACAGTATCAGCGGCGAACTGCCGGTATGCGTAATTGTTACAATTGCCCTTGCATTCACTCTGGTAGCTATTTCCACGGCAGAATTGCAGATCGTATGAAGTGTGTTCTCGGGTGAGTCTTCCACAAAAATCTCTCCGAAATACTTTGTCTTCTGTATAGTCTCGGTCTTGCGAATGATCTTGCTCATCGTCTGCACTGCAGTTACAGGGTAACTGCCTGTTGATGTTTCCGCCGAAAGCATGACGCAGTCAGTGCCGTCAAGTATTGCATTTGCGACATCGGAAGCTTCGGCTCTTGTCGGTGTCGGATTTGTGATCATTGATTCCAGCATCTGAGTTGCCGTTATCACGGGCTTGATCTTCTCATTGCACTTCCTGATGATCATCTTCTGAATTACGGGAACATCTTCGGCTGAGATCTCAACTCCCATATCACCCCTTGCCACCATTATCAGGTCCGCCGCTTCGATGATCCTGTCAATGGACTGAACAGCCTCGGGCCTTTCTATCTTCGCGATCACCTGCGCCTGAGAGCCTTTTGAACGCAGCAAGTCCCTCAGTGCATAGATGTCTTCCTCCGATCTTACGAAGCTCATAGCTGTCATATCGATCCCGTGCTGAACACCGAAATCTATGTCACTGATGTCTTTTTCTGTCAGCGAAGGCAGGCTCAGTTTTGTGTGGGGGAGATTCAGGCCTTTGCGGGACTTCAGCACTCCGCCAGTCTTCACCTCGCAATGAATCAACCCGTTTGCAATGTCAATCCCGGTTACTTCAAGCCGGAGTTTTCCGTCGTCAATGAGAAGAGCTTCACCGATCCTGACATCGTTTATCATTCCGGGATAGCTTGTCGAGATGATTTCCTTGTTTCCGGGTACATCGGCAGTTGAAATGCAGATGTGTCCGCCCTCGGCAATATGAACTTCTCCCCCTTCAATCAGGCCTATGCGCAACTTCGGCCCGGATAGATCTTGTATTACCGTTATGCTTCTTCCTGTTGCCTGTGATGCTTCCCGGATGTTTTGTAAGTATTCGAGATGTGTTTGATGTTCGCCGTGAGAGAAGTTCAGCCGTGCGGCATCCATCCCTGCAAGTATGAGCTCCCTGATCGTGTCAACTGTACCTGATGACGGGCCGATTGTGCAGACTATCTTGGTCTTTTTCCTGTTCAGAATTCTGTTGTATGTTTAATGCAAAATATGAATTGCGGATCATTGCAGAAAGCACAATGGTAATGCATTTTGATACAATTGCATTCATGTTTTGGAGATTTTCACAAAAGATCATTGCCTTTGCAGTTCTGTTATAAGCTGTGACAAGTGTCTGCCTTCTGCAATACCTTCAGTTCAGGATTAGCTTAATGCGCATTAATGATGTCAGCATGATGAGCCGGGTTCACAAAAGTTTTCAATTTCCTTAAGATCCCGAATTGCATATCTTGCATTTTCCTCAACCATATCCGATCAGCATATATTGAAAGACCTTAGAGGCGCGATCGTACTCATTACCGGTGCTACGAGCGGTATCGGAAAGGCAACTGCATTACGATTTGCAGGAGCGGGCGCGAATCTCATAATCACCGGACGGCGCGAAGAATTACTCGGTCAGCTCAGTTCTGAAATTATGAATGAGTTCGGTGTCAATGTGCTTGTATTCAGGCTCGATGTGCGGGATTACGATGACGTAAGAAATGCTGTTGATTCTTTGCCGCATGAGTGGAAGGACATTGAGATCCTGGTCAACAATGCCGGGCTCGCACGAGGCCTTTCGAAGCTTCATGAAGGTTCGCTTGATGACTGGAACGAAATGATTGATACAAATGTGAAAGGACTACTCCATGTTTCACGGTGCGTAATTCCCCTTATGGCTGAGAGGAAACAGGGGCATGTCATCAACATAGGTTCTATTGCCGGACATGAAGTTTATCCGAACGGAAATGTTTACTGCGCCACAAAGCATGCTGTGGATGCCATAACTCAGGGAATGAGAATGGACCTTAACGGAACAAATGTGAAGGTCACTGCAATAGATCCGGGGCTTGTTGAAACTGAATTTGCGATAGTCAGGTTCAGAGGCGATGCAGTAAGGGCGAAGTCAGTTTACAGCGGAATGGCTCCGCTGACTCCCGAAGACGTTGCGGATGCAATTATGTATGCTGTAACATGTCCGGAGAATATGGTGGTTGCTCAGATGGTACTCCTGCCTGTTGCACAGGCAAGCGCAATGGTGGTTGACAGAAAATTACAATCATAAAAATTCAGACTAAAGAAAAAATTAATATGATGAAGTCATTTGCAGTAACCGCGCTATTCGCTTTGCTTGTGAGCGGTTGCGGACAGAAACAGGAAAGTACGACAGGCGTGCCTCTGAACGGCGGAATTAAAGGAGGCGGAGTTTACAGGATCAATGAGCTTGAGAATATCAGAAGCCTTGATCCGGTCGGAATAAATGACGTGGTTTCTCACCATGTGGCTCATCAGATTTACGACCTTCTTGTTGACCTGGACACGAGCCTCAATCTTGTCCCTCAGCTTGCCACGCGGTGGGAGATCTCCGATGACGGAACTCTTTACACATTCCACTTGCGAAAGGGCCCGAAGTTTCAGGACAACGCATGCTTTCCCGGAGGCAAAGGCAGAGAGTTCAATGCCGCCGATGTGAAGTATTCGCTTGACCGCGTTTGCGATCCGAGAACGGGCACACTCGGTTTTGACTACTACAAAAATTATGTGGAAGGTGCCCTCGAGTATTTTGAAGAGGTCTCAGCAGCAAGAAAGGAAAACAGGGAACCAAAGATTGCCGGTGTTACTGGTTTTATTGTCAAAGATGATTCCACCTTTCAGATCAAGCTGAAGAAACCGTTCGGTCCGTTCATCTACTATCTTACACTTGCCTATGCTTACGTAATTCCAAAAGAAGCAGTTGACAAATACGGAAAAGATTTCTTCCAGAATCCTGTAGGCACGGGGCCGTTCATATTTATTGACTGGAAACCGGACCTTGAGCTTAACATGAAGAAGAATCCGAATTACTGGGAAAAGGACTCTTACGGAAATCAGATACCTTACATTGACGGCATCAAGTTCAAGTTCATAAAGGAAGTTTCACAGCAGTTCCTTGAGTTCAGGAACGGCAACATAGATGAAAGCTACAGACTTCCGAACGAGTCATTCAAGGAAATTGTCACACCCGAAAAGACACTTAAGCCTGAGTTTGCTTCGTTCATTCTTCAGAAGACTCCTTCTCTTGCAATACAGTTTTACGGATTTCTGACAACGGGAAAGATCTTCAATAATGAAAAAGTAAGACAGGCGTTCAATTATGCGATTGACCGTGACAAGATCCTGAAATTTGTTCTCAACGGTCAGGGATATATGGGAGCGATCCACGGGATTGTGCCGCCTGCAATGCCCAAATACCATACTAAGGACATCAAAGGATATTCATTTGATCTTGAGAAGGCGCGCAAGCTTATGGAGGAAGCAGGGTATCCCGGAGGAAAGGGATTTCCCGATGCGGTCCTCCAGATAAATTCCGGAGGTGACAGGAACATTCAGATAGCAGAATCAATACAGAGCATGCTTAAGGAGATTGGTGTGAATATGAAACTCAACATAATGCAGTTTGCACAACATCTGGACAATATTGATGCCGGCAGGGCCGATTTTTACAGGCTCGGGTGGATCGCCGACTATCCCGAACCGGAAAGTTTTCTCAATCTCTATTATGGCAAGAATGTGCCCAAAGACCCGAAAGCAATCAGTCCCATAAACAGCACAAGATTTCAAAATCCGGAATATGACGCCCTGTTTGAGAAGGCAATTGCCACTACGGATCAGACGGAAAGATACAAGCTTTATAAAGAAGCTGAGCAGATCGCGATCTCTCAGGCACCTATGATGCTCATTTATTATGATGAGGACTACAGGATGCTTCAGCCCTACGTCCGGGGCTATGCCCTTGACCCGATGCACAGGGTGAACATGAGGTATTTGTGGCTTGATAAATAGGATTATAGTCTTTATAATTGTCGCAGTTTCAAATCAATTTATAGTTCTTTTAAACATTTCGTTAATTAAACGGAGGCTAAACGAATGGTGAAAACCCGACTGTCCGCAGTCATGCTCATTTCCGTATTTGCGTTTGCGGCTATGGTCATGGTCGGATGTTCAGGATCAAGAGAAATTTCAAGAGAAGACTCTGAGATCTACAGTTCGAAAGATGCTAATGGACACAAAGGAAAACAGGAAATTGTTTCCACCAGCAGCTTAACGGAAAAGACTGAGATCAACAAAGAGAATCTGGAGGCGATATCAAGCAGTCTTGCAGGATTCATCTCCAGCCCTGAATTTTCTGTTAACCTGGATAAGGATGAAGTGATGTTTAAGATCATCGAATATCTTAACACTCCCTACCTGTGGGGAGGCACTTCAAAGAGGGGAATTGACTGCTCAGCTTTTATTCAGACAGTGTTCTATCAGTCACTTGGCATTGCACTTCCAAGGACTTCGCTTGAGCAATCAAGCGTAGGCGAGCCGGTCGAAAAGGCAGATCTGAAATTCGGTGATCTGGTGTTCTTCGACACAATGAGAAAAGGAAGAGTTTCTCACGTGGGAATGTATCTAGGCAATGGTTTCTTTGCCCATTCCGGTTCAAAGAGCGGTGTATCGGTTGCGTCACTTGACGATGAATTCTACACCAGAACATATCTGAAGGCAAGAAGAGTAGTTGAGAACCAATGACAGATCGTTAAATTTCAAAATGTCCCGGGCTTTGATTTCAAGGTCCGGGATTTTTGTTTGCAGACAAAATTCCGTGACAAGGTAATATGTGGTCTTACATCATAAGAAATCTTGCATATTCGCTCCTTATAATCTTCGGAGTGCTCACCGTCACATTCTTCCTGCTCTACATACTCCCGGGCGACCCTGCGAGGATGATGCTCGGACAACGCGCTGATGTCGCTTCAGTTGATGCGGTCCGCGAAGAGCTTGGCCTCAACAAGCCGCTGTATGTTCAGTATGTAAGATTCATGACAAACGCATTCAAAGGCGACCTCGGAAGGTCATATGCCACCAACAGGAATGTTGTGACAACAATACTTGAGAAATTTCCGGCAACAGCTCTGCTTTCATTCAGCGCGTTGTTCCTTTCTTCCGTTATCGGCGTCCTTATAGGAATAATTTCCGCTGTAAAGAAATACACCTTCACAGACAACGCCGCCATGATATTTGCCCTGTTCGGCATTTCAATACCTTCATTTGCATTTGGCCTCATAATGGCGCTCGTGTTCGGGCATTTGCTCAAGTGGTTTCCCATATCCGGCTACATAAATGACGGCTGGCAATATCTTGTTCTGCCGATGGTAACTCTTGCACTGAGACCAATGGCAATCACAGCAAGGATAACAAGATCGTCAATGCTTGAAGTCATGAATCAGGATTATGTGAGGACTGCAAAGGCAAAAGGGTTGTCACAGGGAAAAGTGATCTTCAAGCACACGCTCAGGAACGCGCTGAATCCTGTTGTTACAACCATAAGCGCATCGCTGGCAGCAACGCTCGGCGGCGTGTTCTTCATCGAATATATATTCAACTGGCCCGGTATAGGGTTACTTGCAGTTGATGCCATATTCAAGCTTGACTTCCCGATGATTCAGGGTACGGTTCTGTTCTCGGCAATTGTCTTTGTTATAATCAACTTCTTTGTTGACATTGTGTATGCAATGCTTGATCCCAAAGTTAAATTGTCCTGACACGTTTTGACACCGGAGAATACTGAGAATATCAAAAGGCTGGAAGATTCATTCGCTATGCTGGATGACAAAAGCCATTCACTCTGGTACTACTCATGGAAACGGCTGAAAAGGAACAAGCTGGCAATGATCGGCCTGTGGACTCTCGTATTGCTGGTGATCATTGCGTTGCTTGCACCCGTCATTGCGCCGTTTGACCCGAACCTTCAGATACTTGAATTTGCGGCCAAGCCGATCGGATTCGAGGGAGATGTTGTGCAGGTCAGACAGCAATCCGGGAATACGGAAGATAAGTTTGTGGCTGTGAAGTCGATCGTTTCTGAAGACGCAGACAAGGTTGTGTTCAAAGGGTATGATGATCAGGAGATTTCCATGAACAGATCTGAGATCATTCCTGAAGGCGGAAGGATCATTCGCAAGGTCAGTTACCATCTCGGAACAGACAGGTTTGGCAGGGATGTTCTCAGCAGGCTTATATACGGGAGCAGGATAAGTCTTACTGTCGGCCTGATCTCAGAAAGCATTGCGATCTTCATCGGAATAATTCTCGGTTCCATGGCCGGCTTTTTCAGGGGAAAGACAGATGCCGTAGTAATGTGGTTTGTGAATGTTATCTTCGCCTTTCCGGCCATTCTGCTTATCATCGCATTGTCTGTTGTTCTCGGAAAGGGGCTTTGGCAGGCGTTTGTTGCTATCGGACTCACCGGATGGGTCGATATTGCAAGGATTGTTCGCGGGCAGTTCTTCTCGCTGAGGGAAACCGATTTCGTTGAAGCTACAAAGGCAATCGGATTCAGGCCCTTCCGAATAATGATAAGGCACATACTGCCGAATGCGCTCGGGCCGGTGATTGTTACGGGAACAGTAGGACTTGCCGCCGCCATCATATTTGAAGCGAGCCTTAGTTTTCTTGGACTTGGCGTTCAGCCGCCCACTGCAAGTTGGGGACAGATGATCTTTGACGGCTATAAATATATTGTAGTGGGGACTAACTGGGGACTTGCTGTTTTTCCTTCAATTGCCATCATGATCACTGTATTTGCTGTTAACTTACTCGGTGACGGACTAAGAGATGCATTCGATCCGAAACTGAAGCAGTGAGATCTCAGCTTCAGTCAGATAATTGAATCTTGTTAAGGCCTGCTCAGAAGAATCGCAAATGGTATTTCATTACGTAAGTAAAACAGATCGCACCTTCTCACCTAGTTGGTCTTCTTCAAGCGAAACTCCACCTTCTTCAGCTTTCCGTCGTTGACAGCTTCTATTACAGCTGTCAGGTGATCAGTTTCGGTCAGGTCATAAGTGATCTTCTGCGGAAAATCATGATCAGGATTCTCAAATACGAATAAGTTGTCAGATGAATCTGTCAGCCTGAACTTAACCGGCGCAGAATTGTGAGCAACTTCAGCCACATAGAAAACATGTTCATTCTCCTGCTCGATTTTCAGCGATTCTGGATTCTTGATCTCACCCATCTTAAGCAGATAGGCCCTTCCTTTCAGGGAACCGTCTGATTCAACCGACCATTCCTCATGATAAACGCCGCTTCCCTGAATGCCTTCCCACATTCCGGCCAGAATGTGAAGCTTTGTTATGTCCCGTTTGTCCATTATAGTGGCAAAGATAGAAAACAGCATTGATATTACTTAACAATAAATTTATGCACCGGAACAAAAATAGATGTTGCAACATTATATGTATATACATATATTTGTATATGAAATTAACAGAAGCAATAAAACAGGGGAGTTTCAGCGATGAGTACCAGAAGCTGGTCGTAAACATTATCTACACCGGCAACTGGATCACACAGAGGAACAACGAGCATTTGAAGCAGTTCGGTCTTACTGTACAGCAATACAACGTTCTGAGAATTCTCAGAGGCCAGCATCCGAATCCGGCTTCGGTGAATCTTATCATCGAAAGAATGCTTGACAAGATGTCCAACGCTTCCAGGATCGTTGACAAACTTGAGCAGAAGAAACTGGCTACAAGGGCATTTTGCAAGGATGACCGGAGGAAAGTTGATGTGATCATCACTGAGAAAGGTATGAAGCTATTGGACGAGATCGACAAAGAGCAGAAGGAGTGGCTGAAGGCATATCATGCGCTTTCAAAATCCGAAGCTGAGGAAGTCAACAATCTTCTGGACAAACTAAGAACAGTATTCAATAAACCAAAAAAAACAAAAAAATGAAAAGAATCAGAATCGCAAGCTTGCTTGTATTCGCTGTTGCCTTAGTATGGGCAGGATGCTCAAAACAGAGTGAAACATCCAGGAACGAATCCGGAAGCAGTAAGAACGTTACAGAGTCCGCTCCGAAACAGCAAACGGAATCTGTAAAGGCGCCCGCAGGCAAAAAGGTTGAAGTTAACATTGCGTCAAGTAATCTTGCATGGGAAGGAAAGAAAGTAACAGGAAAGCACAACGGGGTTGTGAAGATCAAGTCAGGTGAGCTTTATGTGGACGGTCAGAAGATCACAGGCGGAACCTTTGACATCGATTTTTCCACAATAGAAGTCACTGACATTAAGGATCCGGAAATGAATGCAAAGCTTGTGAACCACCTCAAATCTGAGGATTTCTTTGCGGCCTCGTCCCATCCGGTTGGAAAGTTCGCAATTACTTCCGTGGAGCCACTGAGCGATGACAAGGGACATAACATGAAGGTCAACGGCACCCTTACGATCAAAGGCATAACAAAGCCTGTATCATTTCCTGCCAAAGTCACTGTTGACGGTGATAAGGTTGAAGCCGTTGCTGATCTTGTGATCGACAGAACGCTTTGGGATATCAAATTCAGATCGGGGAAGTTTTTCCAGGACCTCGGAGACAATCTCATTTATGATGACATAACAATCAAACTTGATCTGAAGGCCGGAGCTTAATTGCCGGATCAGGGAGCTGCGGAGTTGATCTGCAGTTCCCTGAATCAATTTTAATTTCACTCATTCAAGAGACTCAATATCACATTCAATGCCGATTGAACAAGACAAGAAAGCAAGGAGAGACGAATGAACCGGATAATGAAAAAGAATGAAAGAGCGAATCTGATGTTCGGATACTTGAGATCAGCACACATAACTGAATAATTGAATCAAATGCAAAGGGAATCAGCATGAAGGCACTATACATATTCCCGCATCCGGATGATGAATCATTCGGCCCAGGGGGGTGTATGTACAAACAGTCAAAAGAGGGAAATGAGATTTACCTTCTTACACTTACAAAGGGCGGAGCAACAAAGATAAGGCATGAACTGGGCCTGACTGTAGAAGAAATGGGAAATGTAAGAGAAAAGGAAATGCAATGTGTGGCTCAGACATTGGGACTGAAGGGGCTGACCGTGCTTGACCTGCCGGATTCGGGACTGAAGCATATAGATCCCAGGATCATAGAACAAGCCGTACGATCGGAATTAGAGAAGATCAGGCCGGACGTTGTAGTTACTTATGCAGTGCACGGTATAAGCGGATTTCATGATCATCTGGTTACACATGCAGTTGTGAAGCGGGTGTTTGTCGAAATGAAAAGCGAAGGCAATTCTACTTCAAGGCTGTGCTTCTTTACGGTAGATAAGAACAGCGCAGAAAAGCAGAGTCACTTCAGATTGTCTCATTCGACTGATGAAGAAATAGTTATCAGGGAAAAATTGAGTCCGGATGACATAGAAAGAGGCAAAGAAGCTCTTGAATGCTATGTGACGTACAGAGATGTGATAAGGAAGGCCGGGATCAAGGATCAACTGCCTGATCCTGTGTGTTTTGAGGTCTTTGATGAGAAGCATGAAAAAATTTTAAACAGCATATTTCAAAACTTAAACAACAATAAATAATGGACAAAACAGGAAAGGTAATTCTGGTAACAGGTGCAACCGGAAATCAGGGCGGTGCGGCTGTAAGGCACCTGCTCAAGGACGGATGGAAAGTTAGAGCGCTTACAAGGGATACATCCAAGCCTGCGGCAGAAGAGCTGAGAAAGCTCGGCGCAGAGGTTGTTGCAGGCGATCAAAGTGATCCGGAATCACTTAAAAAGGCTTTGGATGGTGTTTACGGAGTGTTCAGCGTTCAGAATTTCTGGGAGCACGGATACGACGGGGAACTGAAGCAGGGCAAGAACCTCATTGATGCATCGAAAAACGCCGGAGTAAAGCATTTCCTTATGACATCAGTGGGAGGCGCAGAGAGAAAGACCGGCCTTCCGCATTTTGATGTTAAGGCTGTACTTGAGGATTATCTGAAAGCTACCGGCCTGAGTTACACAATACTGAGGCCTGTGTTCTTCATGGAGAACTTCAACGGCTGGTTCAAGCCGGCGGAAAGCAATGGCAAGCTGGCTATCAGTATGGCAATGAAGCCTGATACAAAGCTTCAGATGATTGCGGTTGATGATATCGGACATTTTGCAACCCTTGTTTTCAACAATCCGCAGGAATATTCAGGAAAGGCAATTGAACTGGCCGGAGACGAACTCTCTATTCCGGAGGTCGCAAAAATCTATACTGAAGTGACAGGCAAGGAAACAGTGTTCAATGAATTGCCTGTCGAAGCTGTTATTCAGCACAGCGAAGAGGTTGGAAAGATGTTTAAGTGGTTTATCGAAAAAGGATATGAAGCCGACATCCCTGAATTGAAAAAGCATCACGCAGGCTTGAAGAACTTCAGAAATTGGCTCGAGTCGTCATCGAACTGATATAATGCATACAGCCCGCCTTTGCGGTGGGCTGTATCCTCATTTTCTGCCTGACTTAAGCCGTACTATTTTATCACACCCTGCAAAACCTGCAAGCGCAAATAGTTCATCGTTTACTGTTTGACGGAACACATTCAGCTTCATTCTTTCCGGATACTCTGATATCACTTCAAAATCTTTCGTGTCTCTGCGGGCCTTGCAGTCGATCATTCCAATGAACTGATCACCTTTGAGCACAGGAAGGCAATAGTAACCGTAGCGCCTTTTATGGGCCGGCAGATAGCATTCAAGGCTGTATGTATATCCGAAAAGCTTGCTGAGCCGGTCACGCTGAATTATGAGATTATCAAAGGGAGACAGAATCCTGACTATGTTACGCTTTGATCTGTGCGCTGAACTGAGCGCTTCGTGAGTTGACCTGTGCAGGATCTTGTCTTTGCCTATTGCCACATTCACAATGTCTCCGTTCTCGATCAGTTCGTTCATTGCTATTGCAAAATCCTCTGCGGGCTCCCTTCTAAGGTAAAGGATCTGCTTATCTGTGGCCATGCCGTTTGAATTTACGGCAGTGGTTATGATATGTTTAAGATATTCCTTTTTGTCCGGCATCGAAGTCGAAACACCTGCAGGCAGAACCTTTTCCGGCAGATCATAATATTTTGCAAAACCTCTTCTTGATCCAACCATCAACTCTCCTGAATGAAACAAGACTTCAAGCGCCTGTTTTGCAGGCTTGTGATTCCACCATCCTGCCGGGCCTTCTTTTTTTCCTTCAAATTCCCGTGAGCTTAAAGGGCCTTCAGCTTTTATCCTGTCAACAATGTGCTGTACAATTTTTCTGTTGGCAGAAATCCATTGCCTGTACTTGTTGGCATAGCGTTCTTTTCTGGGAAGTGTGAACCTGTAGTGATGAACGGGGAGAAAAGCGGCGGCGTGGCTCCAGTATTCAAATATGCTTCTCTCATTTTGAAGAGCCTTGTCAAGCATGTGACGTGAGTAGTTCTTCAGTCTCGACCACAATACATGATGATGCGCCCTCTCGACAACTGAGATCGTATCTATCTGAACATAACCGATCTTGCTGACAATCTCACTTACAGACTTGCACTTTTCCGGAAACTGCCGAGTGATAACAATCTTCCGCGCTTCTTCAGATGACAGGTTTATGGCCATACGGATACCGATAATTGTGAAATCTAAGTTATGGCTGTCACTTCGCAGGACCTATCAGATCTGCTACGATCTTTGCAGAACTGACTACACCCGGAAGTCCGGCGCCCGGATGAGTGCCAGCTCCGGTAAAATAGAGATTGTCAACATCCTCGCTCTTGTTATGCGGCCTGAGGTAAGCCGACTGTGTCAGTATCGGTTCAACGGAGAATGCGCTTCCGAGATGTGAATTCAGATCATCACGGAAATGTATGGGATCTATGAAGTGTTCCGCAGCAATGTGATCCTGAAGTCGGGGCAGGTAATTCTTTTCAAGAAAGTTCATTATCCTGTTCCGGTATTTCGGCGCTTCCGTTTTCCAGTCAACTCCGGCCTTCAGATGCGGGACAGGTGAAAGAACATAAAATGAATCACAACCCGCCGGAGCCATCGAAGGATCTGTTGCGGTAGGCCTGTGAAGGTAGAGCGAAAAGTCCTCTGCAAGGCGGTAGTTTATAAATATGTCGTCCAGCAATCCTTTGTACCTGTCTCCAAGAATAATTGAATGATGAGGAATGCCGTCGTACTTTCGGTTTGTCCCAAAGTATATGACAAAGAGTGACATGCTGTATTTCAGCGAATCGAGCCTTCGGTCAGTGTTCTTCCTTCGGTGCCTCTCAGGGATCAATGTTTTGTATGCAGTTGCCAGCTCTGCGTTGCAGACCACAGCATCCGCGTCCAATATGTCACCGTTCTTCAGTCTTACACCCTTCACACGCGGACGGCCGTTATTCTCTGCAAGTATCTCATCAACTTCGCAGTTCAATCTCACTACTCCACCGAGTTCATTGAACAATTTAAGCAAGGCGCTAACAATGCTTCCCGTGCCTCCGATAGCATACCACACGCCCCACTTCTTCTCAAGGAAGTGTATCAGAGTATATATATTGGTAGACTGAAAAGGATTACCTCCGATCAGCAGTGGATGAAAGCTGAATACCTGCCGCAGTTTGTCATTCTTTATGTACTGAGAAACATAACCGTAAACGGACTTGTATGATCTGAGTCTGATCAGGTCGGGCAATATTCCGGCCATGTTTGAAAGCTTGTGAAACGGCTTGTCTATCAGCTCAAATCCGGTCTTGAAAATGTCTTCTGTCGTATCTATGAACTTCAGATAGCCATCCACATCGCCGGGCTCAAATTTTCTGATCTCATTCAGGATGCTCTCTTTGTCTCCGTTATAGTTGAAGAATGTCTTGTCGCTGAAGTATATCCTGTAAAACGGATCGAGCGGGACCAGTGTGTAATAATCTTTCGGGTTTCTTCCTGCTAATGTGAAGAGCTCTTCAAACAGCCACGGAGCGGTTATCACAGTTGGGCCGCCGTCAAATTTGTAGCCGTTCTTTTCGTAAACATAGCCTCGGCCTCCGGGCTTGTCGCGTTTCTCAAGGAGTGCTACCTCATGGCCGGATGATTGCAGTCTGACTGCAGAAGCAATGCCGCCAAAGCCACTGCCTATGACAATTATTTTCAAAGTTTAATGCCGGGGTTAATTGCAGGATGGGTGCAGATTTCAGGAACCGGGAAAAAGCTGTTGTACTGGAAGATCAGATCTCCTTCAATAGATCATTTAAGAAAGCCCTTAATTCTTTCAGATCAGATCTCAATACCTTGCTGTGTGAATCATGAGAGTGGGATTCCTCATTATTGAACAACTTCAGCTCTCCCTGCCTGCCGGAGAAGTTTCTTGTGCTTTCGGCTTCTTCTGACCTTCTGGACTCTTCTTCTTCCCTTACTGCAAAATTCTTAAGATACTTTCTCGCGCCCTCTATTGTATATTTTTCTTCACGAAGAAGTTTCTTTATCAGAAGAATCAGCTTTATTTCTTTGTTAGTGTATATCCTGTTGCCGGACAGATTCTTTGCCGGCCTCAGCTGTTCAAACTCGGATTCCCAGTATCTAAGCACATACTGCTCAAGCTCTGTAAGCCTGCTGACCTCGCTTATGGAGTAGTAAAGCTTCTTCATTGCGAAACTCTTCTTCATGGGCACAAAAATTTTTGCCAAAATAAACATATAGAATTCATATTGCAACACATTTGATAAATGCATTAGCTTTAACGCAGTTAAGCTATTGAATTTAAATAGTTGAATGAATTTGCTAAGTTCCTCAAATTTTAAGCCAAGTAATGAACAACATATTAAGAGTATTTGCTGTATTGACACTTACCGCGATTCTTACGTCATGCGGCGAAAAGCCTGAAGTGATATACAAGAATGCGAAAATATATACGCTGAATGCGGGGAATGAAGTGGCAGAAGCGATTGCCATCAAGGATGGCAAGATCCTTGATATCGGCAGTTCGAAGGACCTGGAAGACAAATACAGTGCGGATGATGTCGTGGACCTCAAGGGGGCCGTTGTAATTCCCGGACTTGTTGACACGGAAGGATCGATCATTGAGTTCTCCAGAAATCTTAACTTCATTGACCTTTCCAATGCCAGAAGCCTTAAAGATATCAGAGATCTTCTTGTATCAAGGGCCACCAACGCGAAAGGCGGCGAGACAATCGGCGGATACGGCTGGAGTGAACTGAATTTCGCAGATACAGAGTTGCAGCAGTTTGACAAGGAATTTCTTGATGAGATCGTCTCGCAGTACAACGTCTTCCTCCTGAACGCAACCATGACTACGGTGTGGGTGAATTCGAGGATGCTTAGCACGATCGGAATAGATTCCACAACGAAGAATCCCGAAGACGGAGAGATTCAAAAATACGAGAACGGCGAACCGACCGGACTGCTTTTTGATGCTGCCGTAGATCTGGTCCGTGAAAATCTTCCCAGGCCTCTGAGAACAGACATGATGAGCCTTGTTGAAAGGGGAGCAAAGGAAATTACGAAGTACGGCATAACCGAAGTGCATGACAGGACTGTAAACAAAGAGGCGATAAGCATGTTCAGGGAACTTATAGACAGCAACAGGTTCGATATCAGAGTATATGCAGTATTGTCCGGAGAGGATTCATCGCTTACGAACGAGTATTTCAGAAAGGGAATTGAAAAGGACTACAAAGGCAAACTGACCATACGGGCAGTATCGCTCGATTATGACGGTGCGTTTGACATCAGGCAGGCTGTGATGAACGATCAGTACATCGGAGAGCCGGGGAAGAATCTCCCGTACATTACCGACAAAGACCTGGAAAGGACATATCTGAGCGCTTTGGAGAAGAATTTTCAGTTCAGAGTGAAAGCAGTAGGAGACAAGGCAATCTCCAATGTGCTGAATGTACTCTCATCGTCCGGAGGTGAAGCAAGATCCAAAGACCTGAGGACTATGATAGAGCACTGTGAATTTATCTCCCCCGCGGAGATCAGCAAGATCGGAAGCCTGAAGCTTATTCCCTCCGTGAGGCCTGATGTTTCCATGTTCACGCTTCAGATCGCCGGTGATATGACGAAGCCTGAAGTCGTTTCAAGGATAGGCATGTGGAACTCCCTTGTCAAATCAGCAGGCATGATCACTTCCGGTTCGGACTTTCCGTATCATCAGATCAATCCCTTTGTGCAAATGTACTATCTTGTCACTCGTCAGCCGGTTGACACTTTACTCGAAGGAATAGCAAACCCGGGTGAGAAGCTGAGCATTCTTGATGCTTTGAAGTCCTACACTGTATGGGCGGCGTATGCTTCATTTCAGGAGAATGAGAAGGGCACACTCGAGAAAGGAAAGTTTGCTGATCTTGTGATCATTTCGAAAGACATCCTGAAGGAACAGCCGCAGGCACTTCTTGATACGAAAGTGCTCAGAACAATGATCAGAGGAAAGATTGTGTATGACAATATTTTTGATCCGGAGAAACTTTAGAAAGCGGGAGTAAAGAAGAGATTCAAACGACAGTAAGCAGTTTTGTTTCATCTGCAAGGAAGCGGATGGAAGAAGCAGGGATAGACGAAGCAAGACTGACGGCGGAGCTGATCATGTGTGAGGTCCTTGAATGCGGCAGGATGGATCTGTATCTGAACTTTGACAAGCCGTTAAAAGTGCAGGAGATCCAAAAGCTTGAAACTCTTATTGGAGGAAGGCTTAAGGGGGAGCCGCTTCAGTATGTTATTGGTCATGCCAATTTTTTCGGATACGAGTTCTTTGTTGACGGAAGTGTGCTTATTCCGAGGCCTGAGACAGAGCTGATAGTAGATGCCGTGTTGAAGAGCATTGAGTCAGCAGGAAGCAAGTCTGCTGAGATTCTTGAGATCGGCTCGGGATCGGGCTGTATTTCCATTGCGTTGGCAAAACAGCTTGATGAAAGGGGAATTGAATACATAATAAATTCTTTGGATGTGTCGGGTCCCGCAATTGAAACTGCAAAGAGGAATATGAACCGGCATTCACCATACAACGGGAAGTTAAGCTTTCATCAGAGGGACGTCTTTTCTGTTTCTTCACTTAAGCGAAAGGTTGATTATATCATTTCAAATCCTCCTTACATATCTGCGGAAGAGTATGAGTTGCTTCCCGGGATAGTCAGGAACCACGAACCAAAGGGCGCACTGACAGACGGAGCAGACGGACTTTCTTTCATCCGGAAGCTGATAGGTTTGTATGAACCTTTCAAAGGCAGTACGGAGCTGTTCTGTGAGATCTCCTACGGCCGGAAGGCTGATATTGCAAAGCTTCTTGATACTGCCGGAATGGAAAAGTACAGTTTCATTGATGATCTTTCGGGAATTCCAAGAGTTCTGCAGCTGAAGGGATGATTGCGCTGATTCAGAGAGTCGAAAGGGCAAGTGTGGAGATTGACGGCAAAGTTCACTCAAATATTGGAATGGGATTTCTTATCTTGCTCGGCGTCAGGAAAGGCGATGCAAGAGAGAATGCGGAGGCGCTTGCCGCCAAGACTTCAATGCTCAGGATATTTCAGGACGAAGAGGGGAAAATGAACAGATCTCTGAAAGATACGGGCGGAGAGGCGCTGGTCGTTTCCCAGTTCACTCTGTGTACTGACAATGGAAAGAGCGGCAACAGGCCCAGCTTCACAGAAGCTGCGCCGCCCGAAAAAGCAGAAGACCTGTATAATTATTTCACAGAATGTTTGGAATCAAACCTTGGCAAGGGTAAAGTGGGAAAAGGTGTCTTCGCGGCTATGATGAAAGTTGAACTTGTGAATGACGGTCCGGTAACAATAATACTTGAAAAGTGAGATCACTGAAGATTCACATCATCGGATTCGGAAAGGTCGGAAGCGCGTTTGCATATGAACTTGCCGGGAATGGATTTGAAGTTGCATACATTACAGACAGGCATGCTGGAGATCATTCCGATGTTCATTATGACTTGAAGGAATCAAGATTTCAAACTGAACTGACAGCAGACTCGCTGCTCCAAAGTGATGTACTTATCTTTTGCGTGCAGGACAGGAATATCGAAACTGCAGCCAGGGAAGCCGTCAGTTTGTGCGGGGATGTTCGCGGCAAATACTTCATTCACACATCCGGATCCAGAACAAGCAAGGTGTTCATTGATTCAGGAGCTGACCCGGACCTGAGTGTTTCGTTGCACCCTGTTCAGACATTTGTCGAAGCAAGCAACTCATCCGGAATCTTGCTGAATGACATCTATTTCGGCATCGAAGGCGGGCAGAAAGGGATGGAGTATGCAAGATCGCTGGTTGAATCTTTCGGTTCAAGATCGGTCACCATCCCGGGTGATAAGAAACACCTCTATCATGCGGCTTGCGTGGTGGCCTCTAATTTTCTGGTTACGCTTATGAACATTGCCGCAGAGTTCAGTTCGGAGGCCGGAATTCCAAAGGCGGAGATGTACAATGTGTTCAAGCCGATTGTTGAAAGAACGCTTGGCAATATTGAAAAGGACGGCCTTGTTAATTCACTTACGGGCCCTTTTGAAAGAAATGATATTCAGACAATTGCAGATCATCTGGATTCTATAAGCGGAGAACTGCCGAGTCTTATTCCGTTTTACACATTGCTCGGTATGGAAACAGTCAGGGTTGCATTCCGGAAGGAAAGCCTGAACATGAAGAATGTAATAAGCATACTTGATCTTATGAATGAATATGTAATTAGCGAACAAAAGCTATCGGAGCAGCTGAGTAAAGAATGAGGATGATTCTTTTGTTTATTGTTCTTGCAATGACTGCCTTCGGCAATGTCATTGCTCAGGAAACCGGCGCATTGAGTGAACACAAGCAGAAAGTTTTTCTGTCTGCCAATGATTCCCTGCAGGCAGACCCGAAGAAATCAACTGCGAAGAAAACAAACATAGGCGGAGTGTTCATAGCCCCAACAATCGGAGTCTCATTTCCGACCGGACAGTTCGGAGACCTGTCAAACTCCGGTTTCTTCTATGGTGTTAAGCTTGAGATAGGATACAGCAGGCTTTATCCCTTCGTGCTTGGACTTGTTTACGAAAACCAGTCAAACCCGGGCAATCCGGAATATACGACCACCAACTTTCTTACGCAGTTCGACACTGAGATAACCTATTACGGCGCAAGCGTTGACATAATTCTCAACAAGTACATCAGATCGAATTTCACTTCTCCGATATTATCGCTTGAGGGGAAATTTGCAAACATCAAAAGAACTGTGGCTCCGGACACTTCTGTGCCGGAGATCGCAAGGGAGGAGAGCATGTTCACTTATTCTGCGGGCCTTGCTTTCACCTTGTATATTTTTGACATTGGAGGAAAGTACACGTTTGCCGGTGATTACTCCAACCTGACTTTGAATGCGAAATTTCACTTTCCGCTGTTCAGGTTTTAAAAAGTTCTTCCTTTCCATTTTATCTTCTTCCCAAATACAAAGCTGAACGGCAGAAGCAATCCGTAAACGGAGAGATATATGAAAAACAAAGGTGAGAGAGGGAACAAATGATTCATCCCCATCCTGATTGATGTTCGTGAGATCAATAAGATCTGAGACAGGTAAACTGCTGTACTCAGCGCCAGCCAGAGTTTCACACCGAGAAAAAAGTATCCGAAAAGCAGCATGAAAGCGGAAGCATAAAGCTCAAAGCCGGTAATATAGCCAAGTGCGTTGATGCCTGTACCGCCTCTGAACCATCTTCTCTTTTGGCTTGACAGTTCGCCGATATCGGCACAGCCGGCCGTCATCACAAGAGAACCATAGTCAACAGGATAAATTACCCTGCCTTCTCCAAGAGAGTTGATCTTTCGCATAAGCGCAAGATCTTCAGTAACCGAAAAATCAATTGCCGAGTAGCCGCCCGCCTTTTCGTAAGCATTTTTGGTGAACGACAAGTTGTTTCCAATACAGCTCATGATCTTTCCCATGCCGCAGCTTGCGCTCGCAAGGGTCAGAAGATAGATCCAGTCGAGGCACTGCAGTTTGTCGAACAGGGACTTTTCATGTTCTATCAGAGTGAATCCGCAGACCATCGCAACATCCTTTTTAAAATGCCTGACTGTGCAAGTTATCCAGGATTCGGGAACAGTGCAGTCTGCATCTGTCAGCATTATCAGTTCCCCGCGGCTCAGTTCAATTGCCGTATCTATTGCGTTTGCCTTCCCTTTAAGATTTGTATGCAGGATGTCTCTTGAATTTATGACCCGGAATCTTGAAAGGCCGGATGTTGATTCTTGCATGATCCTGAGCGTCGAATCATCTGACCGGTCATTTACGAGGATTATCTCCAGCTTCTCTTCGGGATAGCGGAGTTCCTTAAGTGAATTAATGCATCTGAGAATGTTTTGCTGTTCGTTGCGGGCAGCAACTATTACGGAGACGGTGGGGCTGTTGTCTGAGATGGCGCTGTCAAGTGAGATCGATCTTGTGAGGCCGCGGTAAAGATACAAGTGCAGTAATACATAGCCGATTGTAACTGCGGCAAAGAAGATCTCCAAGTCTGCTGATTAAGAGATTGTAGTTTATTCGCTACTTGACAACTGCGATCTTTATTATCTTTTCCTCTGTCGCCCCGTCAACTACCGCCTGCACAAGTGCGTAATAGATGCCGCTCTGTACATCCGATACATTCCATGCCACTTCATTGTCGGCGTTGGAGAAAGTTGTGCCGGTAAGAGTTGTAACGAGCTCGCCGGAAAGATCCATAATCCTGATTGTAACCGATGATGCGTTGCCGTTCAGGTAATACCGGATAAGTGTGGATCCCTGGTAAACAGGATTGGGCCAGTTGTAAACCCTGTCTGACGGAAGCTTCCCGTTATAAACGACGGCATTGGAACCCGTAATGAAATTGTTGTTTGTGAGATACTGGTCCTTAAGGTAGTTTTTCCAGAGAACCTTAGCTGAAGTGTATGTTACATTGGTCTTCAAAGCATAGAGATAGCCGTCATCACCGGAAAGCAGTATTCCCAGTGTATCATTCAGGTTAGCCAAAGCAGGCGTTGAGAAATTTGTCGGTCCCACTTTCACGGGATAGTTATCCACTGTCTTCCCGTCAACGCCGTAAGCATAAAGATCTCCGTCAGTCGAAACAAATATCACATCGTAATTGCCGTCAGCATTCACATCGCACACGGAAATTCCTGACTTGATCTCGGCATTCACTCTTGCGGGAAAATTGTCTATAAGTACACCGTTGGAGTTAATGGCATATACTTTTCCGCCGGCGCTGAAGATGATCTCCTGCCTGCCGTCTCCGTTAAGATCTGCAAGGGATGGCGGAGAAGTGATCTGTCCCAACTGATATGCAACATTGAGCTTGCTTCCGTTGATGAAAATCTCACCGGCTGAATTTACGGTCAGCAGATCAGTTGAGGAAGCGTTTGTCAGCGCACCATAAACTGCATACAGAAGACTTCCCGACGCAAATCCAAGTTCGCCTGTCCGGGAGAGAGCGATCTGATTGACGCTTCCGCCAAGGGAATCGATCCTTGAGATGCTTTGCTGTGTGGATACTTTGTAAACAGCGCCATTGCCGAGTCCGACAACCGCGTCACCCGAACCGGGTGAAATTAACAACGGTGCAGATGAGATGTTTCCTGCAGTCGGAAGAATAGCTTCAGTGAGAACAAAATTCGGAGACATGAATGAGACCTTGTTTCCCGATACTGATGCAATGAATTTGCCGTTCTGCACTGTGAGAGAAGGTATCTGGGTTCCGTAACCCGGGACAACAATGCCGGTGTCTCTCAGAGGAGTGCCGTCGCTTTTAAAACCTACAATGTTCGATCCGTCATTTGCAAAGATCTCTTCGGATGCATCGCCCGCAAAATCGAATGCGATCGCCTGAGTATTCACACCGGAGAGTGTTCCTATGCGTTTCGGAAATCCCGGAAGGGGAGACAGGGAACCGGAGCCTATGCTGACCTTGAATGTCATGAGTGTGTCAAGCAGGCTGAATTCAGTTATGCTGATGTTGTTGTTTGCCAGCGAATAGCTTAAGGAGTTAGGAATGCTTGCCGGTGTAAAGGCGTTCTGATAAATGTTTGAGGGCACACTATGGTATCCGTTGAACCAGTAGTCAACAGCTGTGCCGTCTCCTGTAATGTTGCCGAACGGTGTTGAGAAAGTTACTCCTATCTGCTGTGCGCCTTTTGCTTCTTCGAGATCAACACCTTTCCTGTCAATATTGTTATTGATTGTATTGCCTGCAATGTTTGCGTCAATGATGTTCTCGTCAATGTGCCAGATAAGAATGCCGCCTTTGTAACCGTTGTTGGCATCTATCAGGCCGGGAAGGCTCCAGTCAAATGTCTGCACGTCCGTTACATTTCCGCTGATCCTGTACAAACTTGCATAAGTGCCCGAGTAGTAGAATCCGTTTTCATCATCGTATTGAAACACTGTCGAATCACTGAATGCTCTGTTCCTTGAGTAGATGGTCTGTCCGTCATTCTCGGGATCCCGGTTTCTGTTCTCAATGAGGAAGTACTCCTTGCTGTTGATAAGGACTTTGTAAACACTGGTATCCCGGGGTACATTTTTTGAAACAGCAGGCAGTCTGAATGTGCCTGACCCGTATGCTATGGTTACGGGCTTGACCCATCCGAGGTACATCTTCTCCCATGCAGACGGTTCGGGCGGAAATATTCCGTTATAACTGAAAAGCGATTGCCCGTCCATAAGGCCGAATCTTCCTATTGCAGTCTTTCCGTTCGATGTGTTGAAGAGGTCGGGAAGGCCGAGATAACTTCCGAAACTGGCCGTGAGAATACCGTTCATTCCCAACTCGAGCAGTGCCCTTCCGGAAAGCAGGTCAAGCTCCCTCAGTTCCGTTGACGGAATTACCAGTGAATTCTGTATGAAGGTGCCTTCCGATGTCTGATAACCGTTGTAATTGTTCCCGAAAAACTCCTTGAGGTTCTTCAATCCAAGATAAACAGAGGGAATGTCGTAGGGTGTGGGATCAAATCCGTAAATGGAAGTAAGGTCAACATCTCTTCCTACGCCGGCATGAAATATCACGAAAGCAGTGCGCTGGTTCTGGTATTGAGAGAAATTTATGAAAGTATCCGCCCTTGACCATGCATCATTGAAAAGATTACCCAGCTTTGCATTGTTCTCGTTCCTCTGAGGAGAATACGCTTCCATCTTGTTGGGAAGATCTATGACTGTTCGGTAAAGATCAAAGTTGAGCAACAGCTTACCCTTTGATGCTTTTCTGTAATAGTTCTGAAGAAATGTCAGATGATCGGCAAAATATGAGCTGTCATACGGCGGGGCATCCACAACTGTGTCCCTACCGGTGCTTTGGTTAAAGTACTTGTTTGAGAGGTCAAACAATCCGTTGCCCGTGCTTCTGTTGTCATTGTCTTCCTGAAACTGCACGAGTATTGCCACGACCTTCACCGAATCGACTCCGTTGAAGTAACTGCGCTGAGCAGAAGATCTGTTCTCTGCGCCGAACTTCAAAGGATGTGAAAGAACAGGCTGGAACCGGTTCTCCTGTGCCGGCAGTGCATTGATGAGGAACAGGGAAATCAGAATTATCGCTGTGATTCGGATGTCAGTCATTTTTATATTTGTCATAATATTAAAAACCATAGTTCAATTACTCAAACTATGGTTCGCAATAAACTCAATGTTTATGAGGATCAGAAGTCAACCAGGAGTCCGAACCTTAGAGTGTTTGCAAGCGGGTGGTTTTCCTCAATTGTATTGATGTAACTGAAGTCAAATCCGAGATAGTCGTATCGCAATCCTGCTCCAAGAGTTATGAACTTTCTGTTTCCGATTGAGGGGTCTTCGTAAAAGTAACCTGCCCTGAGAGCGATAAGCTTCGGATTTCCGTACCAGTACTCGGCACCGATCGAAGCCTGAAAAGATTTCACAATTCCGCTTATCCCGCCCTTCCATGATGTGAAGAGAGCTTCGTACCAGGGATCAACTTCTCCAGGAACAAGAACATTGCCCGCAGTATCCACAACTGCGTCAGTCCTGTTTACCATAAGTTTTGAAAAATCCGTTGCAATTGTAAGTGTGTTGAATTCCGACTTTACAACATCATAAGAGAATGCGAGCCTCAAAGTGGTTGGCAGGGGATCTGCCTGAGCGGCATCAACGTATGATATTGCCGGGCCCATGTTGTTAAGATTTACTCCAAAAGAGAACTTGTCTTTCAGGAAACTTGGAGCTGTCTTTACCGGGCGCCAGATTGAGGACAGACCGAATGCCGCGCTGATTCCGGTTCCTGTGCCCTGTTCATTTCCTACAGTAAGGTCATTCGGTGACAAACGGCTGTAAATGAAAGTACCCTGCACACCGCCGCTCCAGTCTTTCCCGAACATCGTAGCGTATGCGGCTGAAAACGATAATTCGTATGCCTTGTAATTTCTGTCAGGCTGAGGATTTCCGAATTCATCCGTTACAATTACCTCTCCGATGTTGAGGTAGGTAAGGCTTGCGCCGATTGTTCCGTTGATGTCCTTAATGTAAGTTCTCGATGCGATATAGTCGTAGAAAAGGTCCCCGATATTCAGGCCTGCAAGCCACGGTGAGTGGGTGAAGTTGATTTCGGTGCCCTTCTTCTGATAAGCCAGTCCGGAAGGATTCCAGAACATTGCCGAAGCGTCGTCAGAGATAGAAGTTCCGGTCTCTCCCATTCCGCAGAATCGAGAGTTGGGTCCGATAAGGAGAAATGGAACACCGGTTGACACGGTATTTTGTGAATAGGCGCTGCTGCCGGATGTATGCACAATGCCTGCGAGTATGGTCAAGAATGCAAGCGCCGACGTGATTTTTTTCAGGATCAATTTTAGTCCTCCGTTTATTTATTTGAGTACGACGAGCTTGCCTGTTGAATTTTGCGCAAAGCTGCCGCTTTCTGTTTTGATATTGACTTTGTAAATGTATGTGCCGTTTGCGATGTAATCGCCGTCGTTGTCCTTACCGTCCCAATCAATGCTGACGAACTTATCAGTAATATTGCTCTTATTCAATTCTTTAATTAGTCTTCCGGCGGTTGTGTATATGAGTATCCTTGCCTCGATCGATTCGTCAAAATTGTGCTGGAATATGAAACTGGTTGCATCCCTCATCGGATTGGGAAAATTATATACTTCTTCAAGCGCGAGATCGCCTGTGCTCTTAACCTGAAAATCAACGATCGTTGAACTGTAGTTATTGTATGTGTCCCAGGCGGTTATCTCAAGCTTGTGATTTCCGTCCGGGAGATTCTCAAAAGCATATTCAAGCGAGCCGTTCTGATATCCGGAAGTGCTTGTGTAAAGGCCTGTCAGATCGATCTTCTGATTTGTGTTTTCGTTGAGAACTGCCTCGATCTTGTGGCCGATAGAGCCTGTGAGATTCAAACCGTTCTCGTCAAAGAAATCAACAATGAGTTTCGGGCTTTGATTCACAAGATCGCCGCTTCTGAAATTCCTGTTGTCAAGAAACACGCTGATGCTCGGGCCGGTTGAGTCGGGAGCAGCAGTAGTGTCAATTCCGTTCATGATGAAGTTGTCCGAGTATCCAAGGCCGTCAACGGAGTTGTCTCCGAAGTAAATGAGCATTTTGCCTCTTCCCGTATTGTATGAAATGTCGCGCGGGACCACAAATTCAACATTCCACAGGCCGTTTGCCACAGTCGCCTTGCCTGAGTATATGGCACCGCCGGGCTGTTTGAAACTGAACTGATAGCCGAAATCAAGCATCACAATGTTCTTGTCTACATCCAGAACTCTGATGTCCAGTTCGCCGTTGAAATTGTTCCAGAAAGTAGAATCACTCTTCAGTACACTTCCGAAGATCTTAACTTTCTGAAGTGCTTTCATTTCGAAAATCGAACTGCCCGGGACGCTGTTGATGCTGTCTATTCTGGTTCTGTACTGAGGAAGTCCCAGTCTTAGAGAAGGGTCTCCGATCAGAGCGAACTTCATGTCATTGTCGTAATACAGTTCCTGCTTAACATTATAAATTGCCTTTCCCAGGCGCAGTCTCTTTTCCAGGGTATCAGCTTTGAACAGATTGTCGTAAAGCTTGTTATTGTATATGGCATTGGGTATGCTGTAAACGGGCCTGACTGCGGCTGAGATCCCAACTGCGCCCTTGTCTTTTATGAATACAAGCTGTTCAGCGGCACTTATGTTAAAGGGATCATCCCATCTTGCAAGGTCACAGCTTGCGATTGTTACAAACGGGTACCTGTTCTTGTTGTTGAGCTGAGGTATTGAAGTTTGCCTTACAAAGACATGTTCGTGAGCCCAAAGGTCAGTGCTCCCGTGGCCCGTGTAATTTATTACAAGCCGTCCCTCGTTCCACTTCTTTACAATATCCGAATTGACTCCGGGCTTTCTTCTTCCCTGCGGAGTTATCTCGGACGGATATGTTACAATATAGACCTTGTCTTTGTAGATATAACCGGGTGAATGGTTCTGTGCCACATCTTCGCACTGATCAGTGTGAAGGCTTCCTTCCTGGCCTCCTGTATTTTCCGTCGTCCAGCCGTCATCAGCCACATACATGACTTCGGTGCGCCATTTGTCAAAATTTACCGGGTCCTCGTAGGCAATCACCTTATCAACAACATTGTTTGCTTCATCAAGAGAATTGACACAGAATCTTCCCGAGGCCATGTCAACTATGTTTGTTCCTGCCGGTGCCGGATAGCTTTCGGTGAATTCAACGAGATAGTCATCACTGCAGTAGCTGTCAACGTCATCTGAAAAGTCGGAATTCTTTTGAATTGGCGGCACCCAATTCTTGACATTGGCATTGTAAAGAGAATAAATGTTCTTGTA
>CAZTQR010000013.1:19700-55774 GCA_964615795.1 uncultured Ignavibacteriaceae bacterium | reverse complement strand
CAGGATATCGAGTTATGATCTGAACACCGGAGCGCTGACAGCCAGAATTGTACTGGGAGAAAGAGAGGAGAATGAATGCGCATTTCTCGGCGAGACAGACGGCAGGCTCTGGTACAAGAGTGTTAACGAAGATCTCGGCCTGCACTCCAGAGATCCAAAGACACTGGGAGTTATTGCATCACAGGAATCCGTAACAGAGACAAATCCTTTTCTCGCAAACAACCTGAGCACGCCGGAATGGAACGCCGTTAAGAAGTACTACGGATTTGATGTGATGAAGATGATGCCTATGGTTTCTGACAATGCAGGTTATGTCTATTACATTGATCCGGTTTCCCTGAAGGCCGAGAAGACTCAGGAATCAGTCAAGGACTTTAAGTATGACAACACCTGCATATCAACATCCATGAACATTGACGCAAACACAAGCATATACCTTCAGGGGAGTCCGAGGAACAGCATAAATTACTTCAGCAGGGATCAGAAGGAGCCTTCGTTTCTTGACGGAAACTTTGTAAAGAGTTCGAATATAGTTTACTCCTCCCGCGTCAATTCCGGATTCTTCGCACCGCTGAAGAAAGAGATAGATTCCTACATCAGTCAGATCGATTCTGTGAAAAAGTTGCTGGAAGAAACCGGCAAACAAAACGACAAGTCTCAGAATTACAGCTTCAGGAATATGCAGAGAAGCATTGAGAATCTGACGAGAAGAAAGGAACAAGCCGAAAAGGAAATCATGCGTTACTCCGACGACCGGATCTTCGAGATAATAGCAGATGACCGGGGAGTGTTTGTTCTGAGCCGGACGGATGTTTCGGATACTGCCAGGGTGATCATCTCAAAGGTCAGACTCGGGGAAGATTCCACGGTTTCACTTGCATGGCAGACAAAACTCGGCAACGTTTACAGAGAACCTGACAAAGGATTTGACGAATCATCTTTTGAATTTGTTTTTTCAAAAGGAGATCCGGATCTGAACACAATGAGAGCGCTCTATTACAGGAACAGACTCGTGTTCATATTCATGCTAACCGCAACCTGCATTGACGCAGAAACAGGAAACATTTTATGGAGCATCGAATTGTAGAACGGGGGTGCCCGCTTAGTACAAGCATCAAATCTTGACACCGTATGCGAAGTGTAAACGCAGACGGCCCGGCTTATCTTCAGTAAAACAGCATATAAATGATTCCGCCGGCAAAGAAACTTACTACGTTCATTATTATGCTCAGAAGAAAAGAACTGAAGAGGCTAATTCGCCCGTTCAGGAATCTGAATATTGCATAGCCCTCTGCCGCTGTTACAATTCCTTCAAGCCAAATAAGAGAAGTGCCGAATCCGGTGAAGTTAGCCGCGGTGATCCACAGAAGAGGATGAGTTATGAGATTGATCATTGCGACAATGAAGAGGTACCTGGCCGGTATTTTTTTGTACAGGAAGAAAATACCTGCAATGATCAGTTCTATCACCAGCGTGGCAAGCAGGGCGATGCTGTAACTGGAGTACTTTGTCTTTACAACCGGAGTCACATCAACAGCTTCGCCGTTCTCGATCAGCAGTTTGTGATAAGTATTCATGCCGTTGTACTTAAGCTCCGGAGTGATGATCGTCCTGCCGCTGTATTTCAGAACCAGCTTAAACTTTTCCGGAACGGAGCGTATGATCTTTATTTTCTCCCTGTCAAATGCGGAAATGCAGACCGCGCCACTGCAGTTGCATGAAGTGTCTGCTCCGGAATCGGTGAAGTTGTATATCACACAGCATTCCAGGAGCGATGCGGTATAGGGCACAGCATACTCAAGTTCGATCTTTGCGCTGTTGCGGAAGGGAGATGCATCCGCCGGCGTATCACTGGCATTGAAAAATGTTACGAGAGAAAACAACAGCAATGCGGCCGGAAGTTGGCATGTCTTTCTGATATTCACGGAACAAAGTACACATCGTCAAAAATAATCTCCATTTAATTTTTCCTGCAATTCCCTACATTACACTATTCATTAACACAAGGGAGAATCAAACATGAAAAGACTTACACTTATCATTGCATTTGCCGCAATGGCAATTGCCAATCCTGCAAATGCGCAGGATTTCCGCGCAATGATCAACGAGCCGCCGGTTCAGAACAGCGGAAACACGGAATGGAACAATGACCTGCTTGTTTCCGGCTCGGAACCGCAGGGAAGGCCTTCAGGCGTTTACAGAAATTCCAATTCAACCATCTATGTGTCGGTGCCGGATACGAACATACAGTCCGGAGCGGCCATTGTCATACTTGCATCAAGCGACAACGGCGCTACCTGGTCGAACATTTCCGCGCTTACACCGACTGCTGTGATACCAAAAACAAAAATGGTCATAGGCTCACAAGATTCGGTTTACTGCTTCTTCATATCGGGCCCTGTCATATACTGCTGGAATGTGCTCAACAACAGGGTCACGCAGGTAAGGGGTACGGGATTCAGGGATTTCGACGTTGCATCTTCTTCCACGGGAAGCATGTACATCTTCATGGACTCGCTCGGAACAAACAATATCCCGAGATACGGATCATCAGACGGCGGCGTAACATGGGGACAAAGAGCACTGGTTACAGGTACCGGAGCACATCCGAGAATTTCTTTCTCGGGCACGGGAGATACACTCATACTCCATTACTACGGCCCGGTTCTGAATGACACTGCAACATCAATAATAAGAGGCGCGAGGTACAGAGAGTCCGCTCCCGGCACGCTTGCAACAGTAGGATCTTTCATTGATGTGGCAAGGTCAAATGCAAGAAAGGAACAGTTCGAAGCCGTAAGGCACGGGACTGCAGCCTGGATAGTATATTCACATGAGGAATCCGGAAACACGGATATCAGATGCAAAGTGAGTTCAAACGGCGGAAACACTTATTACGATTCAACTGTGATCGGGGATGTATCGGGAATGAACGAGCTCTGGCTTGATGCCAAACACCACAGGCGAAACCAGGGAGGAGTTGACGTGATCTATCAGTCGAGGCCTGCGGCCGAATCAGGAAGCGGCCCGGCAATGAACTTCACAACGGCATTGAAGTCCTCTCCGCTTTCATTTCTTCCTTCGGCCAAATTCTCTGAAAATCCGCCTTCATTTTCCATAGTCAGATACTATCCGACATTAATACCTTATTACAATGCCGCCGGAGATGCCGGTGCGATCTGGGTTGCAGACCTGCTCGCCGACGGGGCCCCTGCAAGGAGCATTTATTTTGACAGGATGATCTCAACACTGAACCTGACTGCAAGACTTGAAGCCTGTTCGCCGGTTGCCGATACGATCACCGTACAGTTAAGAAGCGTAACATCTCCGTACGGAATTGTTGATTCAAAGAAAGCAGTGCTTTCAAATTCCGGAACGGCAACGGTCAATTTCACGAACGCAGTAAGCGGCACAAGTTACTACATTGCGGTCCTGCACAGGAACTCAATCGAAACATGGAGCAAGTCCGGAGGTGAAACGTTTGTCAACGGTCAGCTTTCGTACGATTTCACTACGGCCGCTTCGCAGGCATTCGGAAACAACATGATCTTAGTCGGATCGGATTACTCTTTTTATGCAGGTGACACAAATCAGGACGGCCTTGTTGACGGCACTGATTTCAACGCCATAGACAACGACGCATTTGCATTTGCGGGGGGATACATTGTAACTGACCTTAACTGCGATGACATAGTGGATGTGACCGACCTGGCATATGCTGACAACAATGCTTTCAATTTTGTCGGGAGCATTATTCCGAACTAAGGTTCAATCGGGATCTCATAGGTTTCATATTATTTCCGGCCTGCGGCGATACCGCGGGCCGGTTTTTTGCCGTTCAAAGACCGATCACAAAACACAAAGTCCGGGCCATTCGGGCATAGGTATCCCGCGTTGGCAATCCTGCCGTGAGTAATTCTGCCTGTTGATAACATTGTCCCCACTTTCTTCCTTGCTCCGAATCTCCCGATTGGGAGCATACGAAGCAGAGAGAGTTTTGTCCCCGCGAGCCACTTCCCGCATGTCCCTTTCTTTTGCCAATTACTTTCCGAATTGCAATAACTATTTTTGCGAACTACAAACATAAGAGTACATTAACACTGAATATGACAAAGAGAATTGTAAAGGCACCTACCGGAACTGCGCTCTCATGCAAAAGCTGGATAACCGAAGCGGCTATGAGAATGCTTATGAACAATCTCGATCCTGACGTGGCAGAGCGTCCTGAGGACCTGGTGGTTTACGGCGGAAGCGGAAAGGCCGCGCGAAACTGGGATTGTTTTGACAAGATAGTTGAATCCCTCAAGAACCTTGAAGACGATGAAACTCTGCTTGTGCAATCGGGCAAGCCCGTTGCAATCTTCAAAACCCACACGAATGCTCCGAGAGTGATGATCTCAAATTCACAGATCGTTCCCGCATGGGCAAACTGGGATGAGTTCAGAAGGCTTGAAGGCCTCGGGCTTACGATGTACGGACAGATGACAGCCGGAAGCTGGATATACATAGGAACGCAGGGAATACTTCAGGGAACGTATGAAACATTTGCGGCATGTGCCGACAAGCATTTCGGCGGAACGCTTGAGGGCAGGTTCGTTCTTACATGCGGTCTCGGAGGAATGGGCGGTGCACAGCCGCTTGCGGCAACTCTGAACGGCGCGGCTTTTCTTGGCGTGGATGTTGACAGGTCAAGGATACAGAAGAGGATTGAGACCGGCTACTGCGACGTCATGACAGAAAGCCTCGATGAAGCGCTTCAGCTTGTGCTGAAGGCAAAGGCGGAGAAGAAAGCGCTTTCAGTCGGGCTGATAGGAAATGCCGGAGAAGTCCTTCCCGAAATTCTTAAGCGGGGGATCATTCCGGATGTTGTTACAGATCAGACATCGGCACACGACATGCTCAACGGATATGTTCCTATGGGAATGAGTTTTGAGCAGGCGGTTGAACTGCGGAAGAAAGATCCGGCAAAGTATCAGGAGCTTGCAAGAAAGACTGTGGTGCTTCACTGCAGGACGATGTGGGAATTCATGCAGAAAGGTTCGGTTGTGTTTGACTACGGCAACAACCTCCGCGGCGAAGCATATAACAACTGTTTCAAGAGTGCATTTGAGATCCCGGGATTTGTACCCGAATACATTCGTCCGCTTTTTTGTGAAGGAAAGGGCCCGTTCAGATGGGCAGCGCTTTCCGGAGATCCCGAAGACATCTACAAAACAGACGAAGCGATAATGAAGGAGTTTCCCGGCAACAAGCTTCTTCACAAATGGCTCAAAGCCGCCCGGGAGAAAGTTCATTTTCAGGGACTGCCTTCGCGGATATGCTGGCTCGGCTACGGCGACAGGGCAAAGGCGGGACTTCTCTTCAACAGAATGGTAAAGAACGGCGAGCTGAAGGCACCGATCGTTATCGGCCGTGATCACCTTGACTGCGGGAGCGTTGCATCCCCCAACAGGGAAACAGAAAGGATGAAGGACGGTTCGGATGCAATTGCAGACTGGCCCGTACTCAACTTCGGACTGCACTGCATGGGCGGAGCAAGCTGGGTGTCACTGCATCACGGCGGAGGTGTCGGCATAGGAAACTCGATCCATTCGGGAATGGTGATAGTCGCTGACGGTTCTGACGAAGCGCAGGAAAGGCTACAGCGGTGTCTCACATACGACCCGGGAATGGGAATTGTAAGGCATGCGGATGCCGGGTATGAAGAAGCGATCTCCGAGCAGAAGAAGTTTGGGATCAAAATGCCGATGCTTCAATGACGGGATTCATATCTCAGATTGGAAGAATTCTCCGGAATTCAATTTTGCATATCAGCAAGAGGAGCAATTAAGTAACTTTGAAAAGTTTGTAAGGCAGGACCATATTGCAAACACCAACACACAAATCAATCTCAAATGAATTTAAAAACTTGCTGGTTCATAACTGCGCTAACAGTTCTGATATCTTTTGCGGGATCAGGCCTGAGCGCCAATGAAAGTTCGGGCAATTACTTCAAACTGCCCAAGCTTTCCCTCAAGGAAGGCAGGGGACTGATACAAAGGAACGTGCCGGATGACATTTCGTTATCAAGCGAATACGGCGCCACGTCCAAAGGAAAATACACATCGCTTAAGATCGCGAACAACAGCAATCTCAGCCGGATGAACTTCGATGAGTATTCGGACAACAGCAGATCACTGAATACAGGAAAAGAGAATTACTTCTCCGAAAAGTATCTTAAGGAGATTGTGAATGAACACAAGTACTGGGAGTCCGAAAAACATTTCGGAACGGCGGTTGCGGAAATGGCGATAGTAGAGTTCATACCGTGGGCGCTTTCGAAATGGGTGACAAAGCCCGGCTGGGCAAACGTCGGATGGCAGTCGTGGTGGAGCAACATACAGAAGGGTTGGGAGTATGACGGCGACAATTTTCTCACGAACAACTTTGCTCACCCCTATCACGGCAATCTGTACTTCAACACAGCAAGAACCAACGGTTATGACTTCTGGGAATCAATGCCGTTTGCATTCACCGGAAGTTTGCTGTGGGAGTACTTCGGCGAATATTACAGGCCGTCATTCAACGACTGGATAAACACGAGCGTTTCAGGTATCAATCTGGGAGAGATGACATACAGAGTTTCCAACCTTATCACTGACAACACAACAAGGGGTTCGGACAGAGTTTGGACAGAGATATTCGGCGCGCTGGTGAATCCTGTGAGAGGCTTCAACAGACTCATATCGGGAGAGGCATCCAAGGTTCATCCGAATACAAAGCTTTTCGATGTTCCGGTAAGGATTTTCGTAGATGCAGGAATGCGCAGGATCGTGGAAAGAGGTTCCGACTTTTCAAGCGATTCGGTTTCAACCGAAGGACTGCTGGGTTTCAACCTGATCTACGGCAACGAAAACTATGAAGCTCTCAGTGTCCCGTTCTCCCGTTTCCGCGTTTGGGGACACATTTCCAACGGCACAAGCAAGCTGACGGACCTCTTTTCATACGGCTGGCTTACCGGCTGGAAGCTTGGAGGCAAAGGAAGTAACAGGCAGTACTTCAGTCTTAACCTTGCATATAACTTCCTTACAAACCCCGCATATGAATTCGGCGGACCGGGTGTATTGGGATTGTTCACACTTACAAACAAAGTTGGAGAAAAGAATTTTCTCAAATCCGACTTCGGGCTTTATGCGATTCTGATGGGTTCAACTTCGACAGAATACTTTTACGGACTTGACGGAAGGAATTACGACTTCGGCCCGGGTCCGGGAATACTGCTTCAGTCATCACTTACAAACGGCATCTGGAATTACCTGACGGTAAACTATCAGGGATTCACGATCTTTACAATGTCGGGCAGTCCCGATTCGAAGCACTATTTGCACAACGGTTCGATCTCCACCACACTTCCTCTCAATAACTACTTTGCGATCGGCGCGGAGTTTTCATTTTACTGGAGGAACAGCTTCTATGCAGAGCCGAACCCAGATGTAAGCAGAACCAGCCCGATGGGGCGGTTATTCTTTGTAACTAAACTTTAACGCCGGCTGAAAATGAAAACACTATTATATACACTGCTGATAATACTCGCGTGTGATTCCGGAAGTTCCTTTGCAGACGGGCCGGGAGCCGGAAAGCTGAGCATGAGGGAAGACCGACAGAACGCGAAGAAGGGCTGGTCTTCAATGTTCCTTGAAGCGGATTATTCATACACGCGGCATCTCGGTGAGTATGAAAAGGTCTGGGGCAGTTCGCAGGCCGCCACTCTTTCTTTCGGCAAGAAGTATGAGAAGAACTGGATGTTCTACTTCAAGACGGGATATGCGAAAACCTCCGAATGGAAAAATGAGAGAGACGGCAATTCAATGATCCCGGTTCTGCTCGGCGGAAAGTATTACTTTGACCTTGGAGTGATGATGCCGTACTTCGCATTCACAAACGGGTTCAATGTGATCTCGCAGAAGTATGACAACTTCGGAGGACAGACCGACGACATACTTGTAAAGTATGCATGGGAGCTGGGTGCAGGGACTTATGTGAACTTCACAAAGAACTTCGCTCTCAATGCCACGGTCAGTTATAATTCAAGCTTCTACTATATTGATGCGCAGATGACCGGATTTGTTTACAGCGGAGGACTGTCGTACTTCTTCAGGTAGATTTTTTATTCCGGGTGTTGACGGATCCGGAGACTAAGCACTCCCGTGAATATGTTCGCGGGAGTGTTTTGCTTTTTGGTGGCCGGGTTAAAGAAGAAGGGTCTTCACAGCAGGGATTGAGTAGGATGTGTGGAAATCATTTTGAGACCGGAATAAAGCTTAACATTGAATTGCTCTGCATTAATGAGTAAATTCAGGCAAATTTTGTGAGATACAAATGAAGTTTCCGCAATTCAGGGTAATGAACCTGTTCAACATTGTTCTGCTGGTTCTTGCTTTGATTCAGTTCTATCTGCTTGGGCCGCTCAACAAATGGTCTGAAGGGCCAATGAAGACACTGGTTGAGTCCATTGATTATTCTTTTAAGCTGATCCCCGGCTTCATCATACCTTATTATTCCATTTTTCTGATGCTTTTGTTTGTGATGTTTCTCATCATCAGAAAGAAGGAAGCCGGTGACATGTCTGTATTCCTTCTGGCAGCGCTGATGCTGTGGAGTCTGGTGAACCTCGGACACGGTTTTTTCAACACTCAAATACTGGTAAGGCCGGAGATCAAATCAGACGGGTTCTTTTTTGAGGCTGTCAAGAGTCTTTATGCTTCCGTTCAGCCGTACAATACGCTTCCCAACTGGCACGTTGCAACAGGGCTTCTTTGCGTCATAGCATACTTCAAACTTGGCTTTGGAAAGAAGTACGCATTCCTGTTTTGGGGAGTACTGGTGATACTCTCGCCGTTGTTTGTAAAGATGACCCACTTTATAGATGTCGTGGTTGCGGCTCCCCTGCCATTCCTTTGCTACGCGCTTTCCGAGAAGATCGCTAATGTTAAGATAAAGACTGAAACAATTCAGGAAGTTACGAAAGTATTTACGGTAGAATCGCTTGTCCAGTCGGTGGCCATCGGCATCCGTGACGAAAGCACGCTTGTTTCCCTGATCGAAGGCCTTGAGAGAATTGAGAAGAACCTCAGTGATGAAGACAAAAAGGAGATCGGAGAAGTCACTTCAAAGATGAATCCCAACCCGGGAACTCTGAAGGACATGATAAACAAACTCATAAAGGCAATTGATGTTGAGGCACATCTTGAAAAGGCCAGGGAAATGTCGGGAAGTTCCGACAAGAATTATTCTCCGAGCGACAAAGAACTGAAGAGGGCCATAGAAGAGCTTGTAAACACTGCGTGCATGCCGTTTGACGATGCTAAGTTCAGGCACGTTTTGCTTAATCTCAAGAAGAAGAACACCGAGAAGATGAACCTGTCTGCGATGGAAGAAGCCGCCGCCGACAGATCAAAGGATATTGTTTACAGATTCAAGAGCTTCATTGAATCTCATAAGAAGGACATGCCCATCATAAAAGCGCTCAGCGGAAACAACGGGCATCATAAGCTGAATTTTGAAGACATCAAGGACATGTCGAGGGAGCTTCGCAAGCCGCCTTACGAGATCAGTCCGGATGAGATATGGAATGCATTCATGAGAATTGACAGCGCAAGGGTGAAGCCGCTTGGCGACAAGAAGAGTCCGTCAAACATCATTTCACTCACAAAGTTTGCTCTCGGCAACTCCGAGATACTCGAGCCGTTTGCAGATTCAGTTGAAAGGAAGTTCAGGAACTGGATAGATGAAGAGAACACAAAGAGCGGCAAGACATACACAGAAGAGGAGATGGAGTGGCTGAAGATGATGAAGGACTATGTGGCATCATTCCTTGAAATAGAAATGCTGAGTTTCAACCAGCCGCCATTTGTAAGCAAAGGCGGTGCGGCGAGGGCATACAACATCTTCGGTCCGGACCTCAACAGGATAATGTACGAGTTCAACGAAAAGCTGATCTGACAAGACCGTCAGAAGTTCTTTAAGAAAGATTGCAACAGGGGTGCTGTTCAGTGATATGAACGGCTGAGATGAAACCCATTGAACCTGATGCGGGTAATGCCGCCGTAGGAAGCTGAATCACCATTTGCGTCTGTATCCTTTTCGCTTTCAGGTTCGGAAAAGGTTCAGGCGCTTTTTTATTGCGTGAAACATGTTAAACAGAATCATCACCGCATCTGTTATTGCGTCATGCTTCATCTTATTGAATGCCGGGAATGCGCAATTGCAGGAAAGCGGGGATACAACAGATTACGAGACAGGACTGATAGAAGTGGATGCGCTTAAAGGCGTTGAGCGCTACACTCCGGTCACATTTGAGAACATTGACAGGCAGGAGATCGAGGAGAAATACACAATGCAGGACCTGCCTATGTTTCTGAAGGGCTACACAAGCATTAATGCCTATTCAGAGTCGGGCTCGTCAGTGGGTTATTCCTACATGACCATAAGAGGATTTGACCAGCGGCGGATCTCAATTCTCATCAACGGCATTCCCCAGAATGACCCTGAGGATCATCAGGTATATTGGGTGGATGTGTCTGACCTTACGGCCTCCGTGGAAGACATTCAGATCCAGCGGGGGATAGGAACTTCGCTCTACGGTGCGTCGTCAATCGGCGGCGTGGTGAATCTGAAGACTGTTGACTTCTTCAGCAAGAGGTTTCTGAACATCTCCGGAGGATACGGTGATTACAACTCAAAAAGATTCGCGCTTGAGTTTGCTTCGGGTGATGCAGGGAACGGCTACGGATTTTACGGAAAGTTCGCACGGCTGAAAACCGACGGATACAGGGACCTTTCGTGGTCGGATCACTGGTCATACTTTCTCAGCGCAGGAAAAGTCTTCGGAAAGAAGGCGGTCCTTAAGTTCAACACATACGGAAGCCCGATAAGGAATCATCTTGCATATCTCGGAGTGGAGCGGGCAAATCTTGACGGGAAAGTTTCCGGTGACGTGCTGACCGACAGGAAAGTGAACTATCTAACCTATCCCGATGAAACAGACAACTATTACCAGCCGCACTACGAGCTTGTATTCAATTACCAGGCAAGCAGGGACATGTTCATTTCGAACACATTCAGCTATGTGAGAGGCGACGGTTACTTCAACACATTCTTTCCCGTAAGTTATGGCTATGACTTCAGTTATTTCAACCTTCAGCCGTTCTTTGTGACTGACAGCACGGCATACAGCCCTTCATACTATAAGAGGAATGAAGACGGGACGCTGTACTTTGAGAAGGGAAGAGGATATGTGATCGAACGAACCGATGCAGTGTCGAAGCTGACAGTAAACAACAATACATTCGGGTGGTTTCCGCAGATCAATCTGAAACATTCTGAGGGAAAGGGAAACTTCACGGCAGGCGCGGAGCTAAGGCTTCACAGGTCTGAACACAACGGGCAGGTCACATTTGCAAACGCGCTTCCTCCCGGAACGGAACCGAACCACATGTATTACTTCTATAACGGCAACAAGATAACGATGTCTGCATACGTGAATGAGATCTACAGCATTACCGGGAAGCTGAATGCGATGGCCGGATTGCAGTATGTGTATCACAAATACCGTGTTGACAACGACAGGTTCAGGCCCTATACGTTTGACGTGCCGTACAGTTTTCTCAATCCAAGGGCAGGGCTCAATTACAATTTCAACAGCTCTGTATCAGCGTACCTGAATGTGGCTCTGGCACAGCGCGAGCCGAGGCTGAAAGATATTTACGACGGCGAGAATCCTTTTGCCCGTCCTAACTTCAGAGTTGTTGATGCGGAGAAAGGCATCTACGAAGACCCTCTGGTAAGTCAGGAGAAGATGATGGATTATGAAGCCGGAGTAAGGCTTGCTTCAGATGCGCTGAAAGGTGAACTCAACTTTTATTACATGGACTTCAGCGATGAGATCGTAAACAACGGAGCGCTGGACAATGTGGGACAGCCGATCTCGGGAAACGCGGGGAAGTCTGCGCATGCCGGAATTGAGCTGAACTTTGCTTTCAACCCCTTTGAGAAGGGAGTGATGAACAGGTTCTCGTTTACGGGGAATGCAAACATCTCCGACAATTACTTCCTGGAATACACCGAGATACTCGGAGCGGATTCGGCAGGAAACATCATTTACGGAAACGACTATTCCGGAAACACGATACTGCTCTCGCCCGGCATAATTGCAAACCTCTCACTGAACTATGATGATCTCACAGGAGTGAATGCATTCGTCAGTGTTCAGCACATCGGAAAGCAATATCTCGACAACTCCGAAGACGAGCGTAAAAGCCCTGAAACAAAGAGCGCGCCGGGATACATCAACAAAGTGATCGAACCATACACGGTCGTGAATGCCGGTGCAGGGATTGACTTCGCGAAGATCTTCCGGACAAAGAACCTTAAGAAGATAGAGCTTTCGGTCAAGGCGAACAACATATTCGATTCGCTTTATGAGACAACGGGAAGCATAAGTTACGGAGTTCCGTACTGGATCCCGGCGGCAACGAGGAATTTTTACGCAGACCTGACAATAGGGTTCTGAAGAGTGAAGGTTAAGGAATCTCAGCAAATGTGTAAAACCGGTCTCGCGGAAATCCTAATGCAAATCCTTCTATCATTGTCATTGAAAATCTGATCCTGCAATTGTTAATTGAACAATGTACATATCACTCATTACCAAACCAATATTGTGAGTAACCTTATAAGAAATATTGCAGGCATCGCAGTATTTCTCCTTGCGGTAACACTCGCGCTTGGGATGTTTCTGAACAATCTCACAAAGAAGTCATACTACGACGAATCCGGAAGCATAACTGCAGACGGAATCCGTTCAGCGGTGAGTGTTTACGGAAATGATTTCGGAGTGCCGTTCATTTATGCGGAGAACGAGGATGACATGTACTTTGCTCTGGGATACATTCATGCACGGGACCGTCTCTGGCAAATGGACCTTTACCGTCGGGTTGCCGAGGGCAGGCTGTCTGAAATACTGGGCAAGGAGATGGTTGATTATGACGTGCTGTTCAGGACGGTCGGGATTGACAAAACATCTTCCTCCATGTACCACTCCCTTTCTTCCGAGACGAAGAAAGTTCTGAATTCTTATTCAGCCGGAGTGAACTTCTTCATAGACAGAAACAAATCAAAACTACCTCTCGAGTTTGACATACTGAATTACAAGCCTGACCAATGGACTCCGGAAAACTCAGTGATGATAGTGAGACTAATGGCATGGGAGCTCAATCTCTCTTGGTACACTGACGTAATGTTCGGCCGCATAGTAAAGAAGTTCGGAGCAGAAACTGCGGCGGATTATTTTCCCGATTATCCGGAAGACGGGCCGTTCATAGTGAGATCACAATCGGCCGTTCAGAAGAAGGACTCCGCCGGGACAAGCAAAGACAAAGAGAAGCAACCTTCCGCAAAGTTCAAAGCATCTGACGGCGATGTTACTTCAGGATTCTTTGATCTCAACAGAAGATTCAGAGAAGAGTTCTTTTCAGAGGCTGTGCATGTCGGAAGCAACTCATGGGTTGTCTCCGGAAGCAGGACAGAAAGCGGGAAGCCCATGCTGGCAAATGATCCGCATCTTGCACTTCAGACCCCTGCAAAGTGGTATGAGGTAAGTCTTTACAACGGAGAAAGAAGGATCAATCTCAGCGGCTTCACGTTACCGGGCGCGCCAGGAGTAGCGATCGGACACAACGATGTGATCTCATGGGGGCTCACAAACCTCATGTGCGATGACGCAGACTTCTATCTGCTGAAGAGAGATTCAGCAGTGCAGGGCAAATACATTTACAACGGGCAGAGCGTTGCGCTTGACAGCAGTGTGGAGGCGATCCGCATTAAAGACTCTTCAGACGATCATGTGTTCACCGTTTACAGGACAAGACTGGGGCCGGTGATCTCCGGCCTGGGCAAGACGGGATTTGCAAACAGTCAGAGCTTCTCGAATGTGCCGGGTGACGAGATCCTCACATTCAGATGGACGGGATATGAGCTCAGCGACGAGATACTTTCATTCTACAAGATCAACTTTGCGCAAAGCAAGGAACAGTTTGACGAAGGCCTCAAAAGTTTCGGCACACCTGCACTGAACTTTGTTTATGCCGATACTTCGGGAAACATTGCTTATCATGCAGCTGGACTGATCCCGATCAGGGAATCGGAACCTGAATATCTTTCTTCAGACGGAGCGGGCTGGAAAGGCTTCATTCCTTTTGCCGAACTTCCGTCAGAGCTGAACCCTAAGCAGGGATACATAGTAACGGCAAACAACAAACCGAAGGCAGATTACGGAAGGTACATTTCCAATCTGTATGAACCGCATTACAGGGCAAAGAGAATTGACGAGATGATATCTCAGACGCCGATCGTTACCATAGAAGAGATGAAGATGGTTCAGCGTGACGTTTACTCTGAGCAGGCGAAGGAATTTACGGCACACCTGCTGAAGGCATTCGGAGATTCAACGACGTGGGCGCCGGACATAAGGAAATATCTTGGGATGCTGAGCGAATGGGACTGCGAATTCCGATCCGGAAGCTCTGCGGCGAGCCTGTTTGCCATGTTTGAGGCCAGGCTGTATGAGAATCTCTATTTCGCGCCGCTCGGCGAAGAACTGTTTGACGATTATGTATTTCTGAAGAACATTCCCGTAAGAAACACATCGAGATTACTTAAGCTGAGTTCGACGGCATTCTTCAAATCGGATCAGGAAAAAGATCAGCTTCTCAGAAAAAGTTTTTATGATGCCGTATCGGCTTTGATAGCAAAGTACGGAGCTGAGCCGGTCAACTGGCAATGGGGAGATCTGCATAAGATAACCCTGAAGCATCCGCTTGGCATCGTGCCGTCATTCAGTTCGATGCTGAACATCGGGCCGTTCAAAGTGAGCGGCAACGGAACAACCGTGAACAATCTCGAATACGGATTTTCACAGGCTTTGAAGTCGGCCACATTTGAAGCATACCTTGGCCCGTCGATGAGGATAATCATTGACATGTCACAGCCGAACTCGCATTACTCCATCATACCCGGCGGGCAGTCAGGACAGGCACTGCAGGAAAACTACGGAAATCAGGCGAGACTGTGGCTCAACGGAGATTACAAGATTGTTTCCAACAAGTTTGATGATCTCAAGAATGAATCACTGAAGCTCTTCACATTAGAACCCTCACAGTAGTTGAAAGCCGGGGAAAAGTTCGAACTCTACAGGCCGAAGAAATTTCTCGGACAGAATTTTCTTGTTGACGACAACATTGCGCGAAAGATCGTGCAGGCGCTCGACATATCTCACGAAGACAACGTGATCGAAATAGGCCCGGGAAGGGGTGCTCTGACGAAGCACATAGCCGGCAAACCGCGCAGTTTCACTGCTGTGGAATATGACAAAAGCGTATGCGGGGAGCTTTCAAAGCAGTATGAAGGAAAGGCAGAGATAGTCCACGACAATTTTCTCGATTATGATCTTTCCGCGGTGAACTCCCCTTCGGGGAGTAAGCTGAAGATCATCGGCAACATCCCTTACAACATCACAAGCAAGATCCTGTTCAAGCTGTTCGACTCCCGCGCACTGCTCGGCTTCGCCGTGCTGATGATGCAAAAGGAAGTCGCCCAGCGGATTGCGGCTTCGCCGCGCTCCAAAAACTACGGCATCCTCTCCGTTCAGTCACAGGCATACTGCACTCCCAGGATCCTGTTTAACGTTCCGCCTACGGCATTCTTCCCGAAGCCGACCGTCACATCCACCATCATCAGTCTCGACTTCAGCGGCAGTCCGCTCATTTCAACCTCGGCAGACCCCGCACTGTTCAAGCTTGTTGTACGTGAAAGTTTTGGAAAGAGAAGAAAAGTGCTGAGCAATTCGCTGGCAAACATCTTCCGGCACTATGGCATAAGCCCGCATGAACTTCGGTTCGACCTCACGCGAAGGCCGGAAACGCTGACTCCGGAGGAGTTCATACATCTTTCGGATATGATCGGCAGTCTGAAAAGTTCCGGCTGAGCGCCGCCTTCACGGCGGATCAGAGTCCGATATACAGTCCGAACCCAAGCGAAAGATCCGAGATGTCCGATTCATTCGCATCGGTCATGAACGTATGCCTGAGCTTCAGGTAAGGATTTGCCGCGACATTTTCCATAACCGGAAACAGCAGGCCGAATGAAACCTGCGGAAAATATCCCTCTTTGTTGAAGTCGGTGAAATACCCTCCGCCCAAACTCAGCAATACAGCGCCAAGGTCGCGCGCTTCGAGGGCGAAATCATAGTTGTATGAAAACCTGAGATGATTGAGCCGTGTGTCTCTGAAGATCAGAGAGTATTCCGCCGCAATTCTTCCGTAAGGAAATGCTCCAAAAGAAATCTCCTTTGTAATTCCGACGTAGAACTTTTCATTTTCGATGAGGAGTATGGGATTGACGGGAAACAGAATGAGAGCGACTTCACCGAGAGAAACAGATTCGGATTGCTGAATTCCGGAAGTCCCGTGAAAGCTGAGCGGAGGAAGGACCTGCGCCGGAGCAGTTCCGGCAATTGCAAGCATCACCGCCAGAGCCAATGCCTTAATGTTCATTCAAGAATAATTTTTGTTTGCCGTGATCAGATGCATTCCGCTGTGAATCATACATACTCGCTGTAAACCTCAAGCACTTTTTTATACTCGCTAACTGCATCCTTCCTTTCCTCCTCCTTTTCCGAATTGCTCAGAGTGAAATCGATCGAGCGGAGCTTGCCTACACACTCCGTTGCCTTTGAAAGTTTCTCCGTTATCATGAGTTGCTTCTGCAATCCCGTGAAGATCGTTGCAGTTGCTGTGAACACTGCCACTATGGCGCATGTCCACTTCCATGCCGTGGGTCCCTGCCCTGCAACCGGCCCTGTGAAAGCTGTTGTGCCGGCAAGCAGTGTGGCAAGCACGCTTGCGGCAAGGCTTATGACGATGTACCGCGAGTTTGTCCTGCGGAGCTTTGCTACAAGCGACTCGGCTCTGGCAAGGCTCTTCCTGATCTCATCGTTCATCTGCGCTCCCTTTTTCTGCAAAGATAATGAAACTATTCCGGACAGATTAACACAAAATGTTTTACAGGATCAATCGGGAAACATTCCCGTTGAAAACGATCAGCTTAGAATACCATCTGCAGCGGGGATTCCATCCGCAGAAAGTTAATCACTCTCTTTTGAACCCTTCGCAAGCTCAGGGTAAACTCAAAGAAAGCTTCGCAAAGAAAAATCACCCGCCCACATTATGACCTGTTTCCAATGTTCAATTTGACATGCTTGCTCATGATGACAAACGCCGGTACCGCACACACTTTTCCAAATTGATGTGAGTTTCATTGAAAGACATGAAACACTGCGAACTTCGTCATCTTGAGCAGATGTGCCATGCAAAGCTCCTGCGATTTCAGAATTCAAGAGATTAACAAAATCAAATTGACTAAATTTGCAAAATCATATTTCCATTTTCCATTTCACTGCTGAATGAAGGTTGTTGTTGTGATCCCTGCGGCGGGAACAGGCAGAAGAATAGGCGGCCCCGTACCAAAGCAGTATCTGAAAACAGACGGCAAAGAGATCATTGCTCAGACGATCTCAAAATTCAATTCATGCAGGGAAGTTGACAGAATAATAATTGCCGCGGAGCCCGTGCACTTTGTCCGGCTTTCGGCGATAATAAGAAAATATGATCTGCGAAAGGCAAAGACGATAGTTGAAGGCGGAAAGACCAGGCAGGAATCCGTATTCAATGCGCTGAAAGTGAGCGGTTGCGGGGCCGGCGATATTGTTCTTGTCCATGATTCCGTAAGGCCGTTTGTTTCCCGGGAACTGATAAGAAGAACGATCATGAATGCGAAGAAGTACAAATGCGCATTGCCGGTAATGCCGGTTTCTGACACGGTGAAAAAGATCGGCAAAGACGGAGTCGTAATGGAAACGATAGACAGGAACGCAATTGTAACGGCACAGACTCCTCAGGGATTCAGGTTTGAAACACTTTACAGGGCTTTTGAGAAAGCCGCTGCAAAGCGCTTTGCCGGAACCGATGAATCTTCTGTCGCAGAGTTTGCCGGATGTAAGGTTAAGACATTTCCCGGAGAAAGGAACAATATTAAGATCACATTGAGAGAAGACCTCAAACACACAGGCAGAATAAGAGGATGACTTCAAAAGGCACGGTCAAAATAGATACATTTGAAAGCAAACTGCTGAAGAACAATCCGCTCGGAGACCCTCACGTGAGAGAGTTTCCGGTTTACCTTCCTCCTTCATATTACAGTTCAGACAAACGATTTCCCGTTGTATTCCTTCTCTCCGGTTTTACCGGTTGGGGAATGACACACCTCAACGAAAGTTTTATCTCGGAGAATGTTCCTCAGAGACTTGACCGGCTGATATCCGAAAGGAAGATGAAGGAGATGATAGTGGTAATGCCGGACTGCAGGACAAGATACGGCGGAAGCCAGTTCATCAATTCAACCGCAACGGGAAAGTACGAGCATTACTTGATAAGAGAACTTGTTCCGTACATTGATTCCGTTTACAGGACGTTGCCCGTTCCCGAAAGCAGGGCTGTCTGCGGAAAGTCAAGCGGCGGATACGGAGCCGCAGTGCTGGCAATGAAGCATCCGGGAATATTCGGGCTGATGTGTTCCACTGCAGGAGACATGGCCTTTGAATACTGCTACTTGCCGGATTTTCCGAAGACTCTTACGGGGCTTGAGGTTTACGGCAAGGGGCATTCGGCAGTGAAGCATTTCATCTCAAAGGAGATCAACAAATCACAGCCGAAGGGAAAGAATTTTTTTGATGTGCTTAATTTAGTGGCGATGTCAAGCTGTTACTCCCCCAACCCTGCAGGTGTAAAGACGAAGGGATACGGATTCGATCTGCCCTTTGATCCCGAAACATGCGAACCTGACAGGAAGGTCTTTGATAAATGGCTGATGAATGATCCGGTCAGAATGATTGAACGTCATGCCGACAATCTGAGAAAGCTAAAACTGATTTTTCTTGACGCGGGAATTTACGATCAGTTTAATCTTCATGCGGGAGCAAGGATGTTCTGTTCAAAGCTGAAGTCAATGCGCATCAGATACCACCATGAAGAATTTCCCGGAACGCACTTTGATATTCAGTACCGGTATGACAGGACATTTGAAATGATCTCTTCAAAGATAACAGGATAACTCTAAGAATCGCGATGGCAAAACCGATAGTCATTTCAACATGGAAACACGGGCTTGCGGCAAACGAGGTCGCTTACGGGATCATGGCTGAAGGAGGCAACTCGCTTGATGCCGCTGAGGAAGGCGTGAAGGTCTCGGAGAATGATCCGACCGTTCTCAGCGTAGGATTCGGCGGACTTCCCGACTGTGAAGGAAGGGTAACGCTTGATGCGGCCATCATGGACTGGAACGCGCGTATAGGATCAGTGATAAGCGTTGAGAACATTAAAAACCCTGTAAGCCTGGCAAGGATGGTGCTCGAAAATACGGAGCATACAATACTTGCAGGAGACGGCGCGCTTGCCTTTGCGCTGAAGAACGGCTTCAAACCGGAGAGCCTGCTCACGGAAGAATCAATAAAGAGGTTTTGGGAATGGAAAGCATCGGGTGCAACAAAGCCGCAGGAGATTCACACAGACGATTTTCTCAAAAAGGAAAAGCTGAGCAGAATAAACGATGACGGGAATCATGACACTATAGGACTGGTGGCAATGGACGCTGACGGGCACATCTCGGCTTCGTGCACAACAAGCGGAATGGCATGGAAGCTTCACGGAAGAGTCGGTGACAGCCCTATCATAGGATCCGGACTCTACGTTGACGGAGAGGTGGGCGGCGCATCTTCAACCGGAAGAGGAGAAGAGACGATACGGGCATGCGGAAGTTTTCTGATAGTTGAGCTCATGCGCAACGGGCATACTCCAACCGAAGCATGCAAGCTTGCCTGCGAGAGAGTGATAAGGCTCAACCATTTATCCGATCTTAACCGCGACCACATTTACCAGGTGGGTTTCATTGCACTGAATGTGAAAGGGGAATACGGGGCATACAGTGTCCGCAAAGGATTTCAGTATGCAGTAATGGATGAAGGAGGCAACAAACTTTGCAACAGCGAATCTTATCTTGATGAAGAATTTGAAATTGAAGACCTGTAAGGATCAGATCCTGCAATGACCAAACCCATACTGATAAAAGGCGGAATTGTTCTGACGCTTGACAAGGCGGGCAGGACTGGGATATTTGACCTTACGGTAAAGAACGGAAAGATCAGTACGATAGATTATGAAGGAAGGACAAGCGCAAAAGAGTTTCTTGCTTCAAATCCCGGCGGAGAAGTGATAGATGCCAACGGCAAGATAATCATTCCCGGATTGTTCAACTCAAGGCTGATATCCTCTTATTCACACGCAAGGATGTTCTTCACCAAATGCAGTTATGAAAACCTGAACGGATTCGTATCTCTCAATCTCATTGACAGGTACTTGTCGGAGAACGTCAATAAGGGAAGGCTTGAAGACATTCTTGAACTCACTTACAGGAGAGCGCTTAAGTGCGGAGAGACATTCATAAACGAAGCAAGCCCGTCATACAAGAAGCAGCAGGCGGCAGATGTTTACTCAAAGCAGGAATGGATAAAACAGAATTTCAACCTCACATCATTTGACAGCAAACTTGTAGAAGACCCCGGCCTGCTTCGCGGGAAAGTTGCAGCAGGATTCAGGGCGGATGAGAACATCAACTCATACGCGATCTCTTCTTTTAAACGGCTTGTGCTGGCAAAGCAGTCAATGCTCATTGTTGACGCATCACTTTCGGTATCGGCCCTGGAAACCCTGAGGCAGACTTTCGGCAAACCTTTTGTGAACGTTCTCAACGACAGCGGACTGCTCGGGAACTCCGCTTATCTTACAGACCCCTGCATCCTCACTGACGGCGAGATCGGAATACTGAAAGACATTGATGCAGGTGTGATAATTTGTCCGTCAGATGCTGCCGCATTTTCCGGAGACCTTTCGCTTGTTCGGCGCCTGTTCAATGCGGGAGTAAGAGTGATGGCAGGAACCGGCTTAAGCGGCTCGGACATTCTGTCAGAACTGAAAATTCTTGCCGCAGTCGCTTCGGGGCAAGCAACTTATGAGGAAATACTGAGATCGGCAACTACCGTTCCGTCCTCTGCATTCGGATTCGGCAATGTGACCGGAAGCATTGAAAGAATGAAATCGGCGGACCTGGTCGTTCTTTCACTTCGCGACCTGAGGAATTCAGGCGGCCTGCCTGACTTTGACTGTGAATCCGTATGCTGGCACATAATAAAGTACTTGAGTACAAAAGACATCACGGATGTTTTGGTGAAGGGTGAGATCGTTTACAATTCGGCAACCGAGAATAAGGAGAAAGACCTTCTTGATGCATCAAAGTCAGCCGAGCTTGCATCACTGCTTTACTCTGCGGGTAAGTTCAGGGAGTACAGAGAAAAGAAGCTCCGTGAGAAGAGAGTCGGCAAACTGGAAACAGGCACGGAAGAAGAGCCCGGGCAGACGACCGGCGAGGTTTTTGTTGACGTGACTGAAACAGGCGAGTATATCGGAGAAGGCTCGTTCACAATTCTCGGAAGCAAAATAGAAGATTTCAGGCATCCAAGAGAAGATGAACAGGAGGAGAAGAGGCCCGGGCTTGTTGAGATAAGATCCATTGAAGAAGATATGAACCTTCTGGATGACGATGATCTTCCTGTTGAAGAACCGCGGCTTGGTATAAGGCTTTCGGGAACAAAGACTCCTGTAAAGACGATTTTGCAGACGCCTGTGGCACAAAGGCCGGTTGAAGAGAAGTCTATGGCAAAGAACGCGGTAAAGTTAGATGATGAACTGGAAGACAAGCCGGCAAAGCAGAAGCCAAAGACCATTGAAGAGCCGGTACAGCCGAAGCGTTCAACATTAAGGTTCGGATTCAGGGACGGCGAGTGATCCATATGAAACTTGCAACACTTCTTTACATAACCAACGGCTCCGGTGACTATTTGCTTATGAAAAGAGAAAGAGAGCCGAACAAGGGACTGCTTTCGCCTCCGGGAGGAAAGCTTCACGCGGAAGATGCGGAATCTCCTTCGGTTTGCGCCGCAAGGGAAGCATTCGAAGAATGCTCGATGCGCACAACTCCTGATGACTGGCTGCTTAAGGGTATCGTAACAGAGAAGAACTATCCCGGTGCAGGAAACATCATGTTATTTCTCATGGAATACAAACATGCCATTGATGAACTTCCGCCTCCCTGCAATGAAGGTGCATTTGAATTCATAAAAGAAAGCAACATTATGAAGTCAGCCATACCCGAAACCGACAGGAGATTCATCTGGGATATGGTCCTGAAAAGCCGCAATCAGCCGTTCATTGTTACGCTTGACTGCACTTACTATCCGGATATTATGCTGATCTGAAGAAATTTTATAATATCGGGTATGGTTAACTCTACCGTTGCAATTTAAAACCAAAAAACAATCTAACTTATATTAATGGATTCAGAAATTACCGCAAAGAGCATTTCGCAGTTGCCGGATATACAAAGCCAGAACGACATAAGGCAGCTTCCGATTGACAAGGTCGGCGTAAAGAATCTCAAATACCCAATAGCCGTAAAAGACCGCGATAACGAAATTCAGCATACAATAGCAACCGTTGCAATGACTGTTGACCTCCCGAAGGAGTTCAAGGGCACGCACATGAGCAGATTTGTGGAGATACTGCAGTCAGAGGACAGAGAGATACATGTTGACTCAATTGAAAGCATACTCAGCGAAATGCAGAAGAAACTTCATGCAACAGCATCGCACATAGAGATCGAGTTTCCGTATTTCAAGCAGAAGAATGCTCCTGTAACGGGAAAGCCTTCACTGATTGACTATCAGGTAAAGTTTCATGCAGTAAAGAAGGGGCACAAGAAGGATTTCGTAATGACCGTAAAGGTACCTGTAACAACCCTTTGTCCGTGCTCAAAGAACATTTCAAAATACGGAGCGCACAATCAGCGGGGAGAAGCCACTGTGTCGGTGAGGTTCAAAGATACAGTATGGATCGAGGATGTGATCTCGGTGGTTGAATCAAGCGCAAGCAGTGAGCTTTATTCACTCCTTAAGAGAGAGGATGAGAAGTTCGTTACCGAAAGAGCATACGAGAACCCGGTTTTTGTCGAAGACCTTGTAAGAAACATAGTGGTAAGACTGAAGGAAAACGACAGGATAACCTGGTACAGCGTTGAAGCGGAGAATTTTGAGAGCATTCACAACCATAATGCATATGCCCATATTGAATCACATGATCTCCTGATGAACGGCAGGCAGGAGGAGCTGTTCATAAGCAGATACTGATTGCTTAAGCAGGTGAATGACTTTGTAATAAAAATCCAATTTCAGTATATTTTTCACAAATAAACAATCGTAAAAATGTCCAAATTCATGCGGCTATCCGCGTTTTTTCTGGCCTTTGTGGCAATTGCACTGGTGTCGGAAAGCGCATATTCGCAGAAGTTGCCCGGAATTTCAGTGTCAACCGACAAGAAGTCATATTCACCGGGCGAATCGGGTGTGCTGACAATAAGTTTCAAGACGTCTTCCGGCGTTAAAGTGCCAAAGGAGCCGGGTGTTGAGGTAAGCGTATCAGGCGTTGACGGACAAGGCCTTCAGGATTACACAGGCGGCGAAGGTGATTACATAAACAGCTCGAAAGTCAAATACAATTTTGTGGTTCCTTCGGGAGCGCCAAGCGGAGGCCAGCTTGTGATTGACGGCTCTGTAAAATTCGGATACTGTTCCACGTCCGACGGGGTCTGTAAAATGGGAAACAAAAACTTCTCCGCGAAAATCAAAGTAAAATAATCGCTCACACCTGATGAGTGATTCCTACTATTTCTTTTCCGACGTACATCTCGGACTTGAGTCTGCCGAGAAGGAACGCAGGAAGGAAAGGAAACTGATCCGGTTTCTTGAAACGGCATCTGAAGATGCGGCGGAGATCTTCATAGTGGGAGATCTTTTTGACTGCTGGATCGAATATAAGCAGGTTGTTCCGAGAGGTTTCTTCAGACTGCTTGCTAAGATCTCGGAGCTTGTGGAGAGCGGGGTCATCATCAACTACATTGCAGGAAATCACGATTTCTGGAAAGGCGATTACTTCAGGAATGAGTTTGGAATCGAGATCTGCCACGAGCACATCGAAAGGGTGATTGAAGGCAAGAAGTTCTTTATCCATCACGGGGACGGATTCGCATACAACGATTCAGGATACAGGATACTCAAGAAGGTGATGAGAAGCAAATTGAGCCAGAAACTTTATTCCCTCATACATCCTGACATTGGCATCAGGCTTGCAAAGGGCACATCTGAGACTTCAAGAGTTCACACTTCCGCAAAAGACTATTCAAAGAGTGACGGACTGCGTGATGCCGCTTTTTCGAAAGTGGATGAAGGTTTTGATTATGTGGTGATGGGCCACAGGCATCTTCCTCAGATGATAAGGCATAATCAAGGTTACTATGTGAATCTCGGAGACTGGATCGAACACAGTTCTTACGGTTTGTTCAGGAGCGGAGTATTTGAACTGACTGATTTCAAAGGCAAAGAAGAAAAAACTGCGTCAGCAAAGATTTGAAAAAAAGCGATAAAGGAAAATATACGGACGAAGAACTCGACAAATATTTTTCCGACAAAAAATACAGGCAAAGTGCCGGCAAGAAGAAGAAGACAGGAAACAAGCTTTTCGGCACACTGATATTCGGCATACTCGTTTGCATCGGGCTTGTTGCCGGCTATCTTTTCTATTTGTCCAACACACTTCCTTCTCTTGAAGAACTCGAAAACCCGAAGCTGGAAGAAGCCACAAAAGTTTTCTCTTCAGACGGAGAACTCATAGACAAGTTCTTCCTCAAGAACAGGACAAAGGTCACTCTCGACAGCATCCCCAAGGACATGATCAATGCGCTGATAGCGACCGAGGACAGGAAGTTCTATGACCACTGGGGTGTCCATCTCGAAAGAATTTTCAAAGCGGTATTCAAGAACATAGCAAGCGGCAACCTTGCGAGGGAAGGTGCATCAACCATCACACAACAGCTTGCAAGGAATCTTTACAAAGACATCGGAACCGAAGTGTCACTCAACAGAAAGATCCGCGAAGCGATGACTGCGGTTCAGATCGAGAAGACATACACCAAAGACGAGATCCTTGCCTACTATCTGAATACAGTGTACTTCGGCAAGGGAGCTTACGGAGTTGAAGCGGCCGCGCAGACGTATTTCAACAAAGGTGCAAGAGAATTGTCACTGGATGAATGCGCACTGCTTGTTGCCACACTCAAGTCGCCGACAAACTACGATCCTGTCGAATATCCCGATGCGGCTCTCAAAAGAAGGAACCTCGTGCTCAATGAAATGCAGGAGGCAGATTACATCACGCGGGAAACTTATGATCTGGTTTCAAGGGATCCGATCAAGCTCAACATAAGGAAAGACTATGCAAGCTTCAATTCTCCCGCTCCGCAGTTCACGGAATATGTGAGACAACAGCTCGAGGCAATGGCCGAAAAATACGGATTCGACCTTTACCGTGACGGGCTGAAGGTCTATACATCGCTCGACTCACGCTTTCAGAAACATGCCGTGGATGCCGCAAGGACGCTTCTCGGTCCGTTCCAAAGGTCATTCAACGGTTACTGGAACTGGAACAGTTCAGGAAGCAAGGAGATACTCAATGATGCCGTGATCAGATACATTGTGCAGTCAGAGCAGTATAAAAAAGCAAAGACCGAGCAGGACCGCAACAAGGTATATGAGAAGCTGAAGAACGACAAGAGTTTTGTTGACTCCATCAAGTCGCTTACCACAACAGTACAGATCGGATTTGTGGTACTTGATCCGAAGAACGGAGAGATCAAGGCAATGGTTGGAGCGAACCCGTCCATATCATTCAAATACGGCCTCAACCATGTGACTCAGATAAAGCGTCAGCCGGGCTCATCGTTCAAGCCGTTTGTGTATGCAACAGCAGTGAATTCGGGTTACTCTCCCGGCTACATGGTTTCAAACAACCCCATCAACATCAACATCGGCGGTACGATGTGGTCTCCTAAAGGAGGAGGAACCGGAGGCAGGATCTCCATGCGCGACGGAATTGCAAATTCAGTGAACGTGATCGCCGTAAGGACCGCGATGGACCTTGCACCCATAGACAAGGTAATTGACCTTTCGCACAGGATGGGCATCAAGTCCGAACTTCCGAACGTGCTCTCTCTGAGTCTCGGAGCCGGCGAAGTAAGTCCGCTTGAGATCACCAACGCGTACGGAGTGTTTGCAAATGAAGGAATATGGGTCGAGCCGATATCGATCCTGAGAATTGAAGACAGGAACGGTAAGCTCATACAGGAATTCAACCCCGAAACAAAGGAAGTGCTCAGCGAGGAAGTTGCGTTTGTAATGTGCGATATGATGGAAGATGTAATTGACTACGGAACTGCAACAAGCGTGAGGCAGTATTTTCACAGGCCTGCGGCAGGCAAGACAGGAACTTCGCAGAGTTACGGCGATGCATGGTTCATCGGATTCACTCCGCAGTATGTAGCCGGTATCTGGCTTGGATTTGACGATGCGAGAATTAAATTCGGCGGAGCTTACGGACAGGGCGGAAAGGCTGCGGCACCGATCTGGGGCAAGTTCATGCAGTTGCTTTATTCCGATGACGAGTTTGACTTTCCTGTTGCATACTTCCTAATGCCTGAGAATGTGGAGGAAGCCAGTGTCTGCACAGTTACGGGACTGCAAAGCAACGGCACCTGTCCTTCAACGCAAGACCTCATAATCAAAAGAGCCGGATCACAAAAGTGCGGAATGTACCATTACTCGGCGCCGGCAGAAACATCATCCGAATCAAGCGAACCTCCGGAAGGAAGCGTAGGATACTGACCATATAATATCACAAATCTAAACTAAGAAAGGATAATACCAAATTGGCAGAAAGAACACTTTGCATCATTAAGCCCGACGCTGTAAGAAAGAACGTGCAGGGCAGTATAATTCAGAAGATACTCGACAGCGGATTCAAAATGAAAGGCATGCGCATGGCTCAGCTTTCGGAGAGAGAAGCAGGAATGTTCTATGAGATTCACAGGGAGAGGCCGTTCTACAAAGAACTCGTTTCATTCATGACATCAGGTCCGGTGGTTGTGATAGCTCTTGAAAAGGAGAATGCTGTTGCGGATTACAGAACTCTCATAGGTGCGACAGATCCGGCGGAAGCCGCGGAAGGTACCATAAGGAATCTCTTTGCAAGCTCCAAAGGAGAGAACGCCGTGCACGGATCCGATTCTGTGGAAAACGGAATGAATGAAGTTGCATTCTTCTTCAGGGAATCCGAACTCGCATAAGATAATTTCTTCAAACAAATAAACACGTAAATGAAAAGCGTAAGATTTCCGGCATTGTTCCTGAGCGCATTCGTGATATTCACTTCGCTCACGGCATTTGTAAACAGGAGCGAACTGCCATCAAACAGCGGAAGTGCATACTTCAGGCTTGCTGAAGGACTGACCGAAAATGATTACATGCCGAATACGGTGATATTCAGGCTTAAGGAATCAAACAGAAGCATCGCCGGCGTCAATTCAATCGGCAATCCGAAAATGGAAGCAGCGCTGACCTCTCTCGGTGCAGTCTCTCCGGCGAAGGTCTTTCCTGATGCAGTCAAACCCGCTGTCGAGTCAATAGGCGGAGAGAAGACATCCGACCTGTCGCTGATCTATTCCGTAAAATACACATCGCCGGTTTCAGTGGAACAGGCAGTTAACGAGATCTACGCTACGGGACTGGTTGAATATGCTCAGCCGAAATATGTGCACAAGGTGGCATTCACTCCGAACGATCCCTCGCTCGGACAACAATACTACATAAACAGAATTGCCGCAAACACCGGCTGGGACATTCAGCAGGGAGATACGAATGTTGTGATAGGCATAGTTGATTCCGGAATTGACTGGGATCATCCCGACCTTGCCGCAAACGTTAAGATCAATTATGCCGACCCGATCAACGGTACCGACGATGACGGCGACGGATACACTGATAATTACAGGGGATGGGATTTCGCGGGTGCGGATTATATGAACATAGTTCAGGACAATGATCCCATGATCATGGGTTCAAACAACAATCACGGATCGCATGTGGCCGGCGATGCGTCCGCCGTGACAAACAACAGCGTAGGCGTGGCAGGTGTCGGATTCAAATGCAAGTTGATGGGCATCAAGTGCTCGGCTGACAACGATACACGCGCTCCCGGTGGACTGGGATATATCATAAACGGAATAGAAGGAGTAAGATACGCGGCCGACAGGGGTTGCGCCGTCATCAACTGTTCATGGGGCGGCGGCGGCGGTGGACAGTTTGAGCAGGATGTGATCACCTATGCAACCGTGAACAAGAATGCGCTGGTGGTGTGTGCGGCAGGCAACAACAGCTCAAACGCACTCTTCTACCCTGCATCTTACAAGTATGTGCTCAGCGTTGCATCAACAAACTCATCTGATGTAAGGTCATCCTTTTCGAACTACGGAACGGCAATAGACGTATGCGCACCGGGCTCGAGCATTTACAGTACGCTCTGGAACAACTCATATGCAATATTCGACGGTACATCAATGGCATCACCTATTGCCGCAGGTGTGTGCGGAATTGTGAAATCACAGTTTCCGACCTACACCGCAATGCAGGTAGGTGAGAAGGTGAGAGTGACCTGCGACAATATTGACGCGCAGAATCCATCTTATGTGGGTCAGCTCGGAAAGGGAAGAGTGAACATGTTCAAAGCGCTTACGGTAAACTCGCCGGCGATAAGGCTTACATCCGTAACAGTAACAGACGGTAACAACAATGTCCCTCAGCCAAACGATACGCTGAGCATAGTGGGCGATTTCAAGAACTATTTGCAGGCAACAAGTGCCGCTTCGGTTGCGATCACGGCAACGTCAACAGCGATCACCATTCTGAACCCCGGCGCGTCGCTGGGCGCCATTCCCACACTCGGAAATACAACAAACGGCAGTTCGCCTTTCAGAGTAAGGGTAAATCCGACTGCGCCTGCAAACACGATCATCAGCTTCAAGCTTACATACACCGACGGCTCTTACAGTGATTTTGAATATGTAAACGTAGTGGTGAATCCAAGCTACTTCAACATGGATGCAAACAAGATTGCCACAACTATCAACAGCCGCGGTAATTTCGGATTCAACGATTACTCCAACAACACTCAGGGAATTGGTTTCAAGTACAACAACCAGGCAAACATACTCTTTGAAGGCGGCCTCATCTGCGCTACATCGGCTTCGAAAGTCTCTGACGTTGTAAGAGGCTCTGACCAGTCCTTGCAGAACAATGACTTCACCAACATTATTCCGTTCCAGATCACACAGCCCGGAGTGATCTCAAATCAGGACGGAAGTGCAAGATACAATGACAACGGTGCGGGTACCAACAAGATCGGCGTTGAGATATCTTTTAACAGCTTTGCATTTGCAAACGAAGCTGACGAAGATTACATCATAATGCGCTACAAGATAAAGAACACGAATGCTTCCGAAGTGACAAATTTCTACGCCGGGCTGTTCGGCGACTGGGATCTAGGTTCGCAGGGCGACCTTAACAAAGTTGACTATGATCCTTCAAACAGGCTCGGTTACATCTGGAGGACGGATAACAATCCTTCAACTTACGCAGGTGTTTCACTTTTGTCGGCCACTAATGTATCTTACTGGGCAATTGACAATGACAATACAGTCTCCGGTAATCCGTGGGGAATTTACGACGGCTTCACTGATGCAGAGAAGTATCAGTCACTGTCATCGGGCATAGGCAGAACTCAGGCCGGCGGCACAAACGGAAGGGATGTTGCAAACGTGCTCGGCAGCGGCCCGTACACGATTCCTTCCAACGGAGAAATAACGATCGCATTTGCGCTTATAGCAGGAAACAATCTTGCCGATCTTCAGGCAAATGCTGTTGCGGCAAGGAACAAGTACACTTCGCTTGTAGGCATCAACAATTATGTAAGCGAACTTCCGGAAAGTTTCTCGCTCTCGCAGAATTATCCAAATCCGTTCAATCCCGTAACCAACATCAAGTTCTCAGCTGCAGCTCCGGGACTAACGAAGCTTCAGGTTTATAATTCACTCGGGCAGAATGTTGCCACTCTTGTTAATCAGGTTCTTCAGGCAGGCACTTACGATGCAGACTGGAACGCTTCCGGTTATTCGAGCGGTGTTTATTTCTACAGGCTTGAGGCGAACGGATTCTCGCAGACAAAGCGGATGCTTCTGATAAAGTAACATAGCAGGATATTCAGTAAAACAAAAAAAGCCGCATGTAGCAGTGCGGCTTTTTTCATTGAAGCATGTAACTGAAACTCTAATTGCCTTCCGGATTCCCGGCTTCCTCTTCGCTGTTGCCCGGCGCTTCCAGATCTTCCTTCTTCTTAATGTTTATCGATCTCACAACTGCTTCAATTTCATTTCTGTACTTGTCGAAAAATTCCTTTCTCACCTCTGCTTTTACGGACAGCTTCTCCGTGCCGATGTTGTTCAGAATATAAAACTCATACTTGGTGTGAGCCGCCTGTGTTTCAGGCTGTTTGGAGAATGCGGTAAGGTTTGTGTCCAGCATTATGAATTCTGTAGTGAACTCCTCGGTATTGAATCCCTTGTTTTCCCTGTCAAGATGGATGAACACGGTCAGCGTTCCGGGCTGTTCGGCGGTTGTATCGGTAAGCAGAACGCCCTTGAACATTTTCTCATTCTTATTGATCTCGCGCTCATCAATCAGTTTCCAATTGTTCGGAAAGTACATGCCAAGCCCGACGTCGCTTTCCGTGAAGTTGTTTCTCAGAGAATCGGGTATATCGAAGAGCGCGCCGGCAGTATCCCTTGCAGAGGATGTATCAGATGCCAGGAGACTGTCACCAAGCCTTCGCAGAGAATCAAGTTCACTTGAAAGAGAAGTCAGATCCGTAGTGTCCTTGTCAGATTCCCTGTCGCTTGGCCTGTTTACCTTCGGCGGCTGAACGACCTTTCTCGGCGGCACTGTACGCTTTGGCGGTGCAACCACTTCATCCTTTGCTTCTTCGGGAGGCGGCTTGTTCGGGTCTTCAACATTTTCCAGCCTAATCTTCGGATCGGGAAGATCCTGAATTACAATAAGCCGCTGAGGTTCCTCAACTGCCGCATCCTTCTTCTTCTTCGATATGCCGTAGTAAGCGTATCCTGCGGCAGCAAGGTGAAGAGCCACAGCCACGGCAATGCCTATGACAGTGTTCTTCCTGATGAGTGAACGGAGTGAATCGAACGGATTCTTGTAGCCGCTTTCATCCACATAGCCGCCTGCGGAATAATCTCCGATCGGGATCGGCGGCTGAATAAGTTCTGCAACTTCAGGATTCGGTATCAAAGTGATCCTGCCGGATTCAGTTCCTTCGGAAGTGTCTGCGGACGTTTCCTTTATGTCCTCTACGGTTATGGTAATCTCCACTTCATAAACCCTGCCCTCTTCCTTTGCGGAGAGATAGTTCTTGTATCTCTTTACGCTGGCAGAAGTTTTTCTGTCTTTGAACTCATACTCGATCTTAACGCTTTCACCCTTGAACAGCTCAAATCTTACCCTCTGAAGATTTTCATTTATGAGCCTTGGTTTGAAACGCCCTTCCCTTTCATCTTCGTCCTGTGCCGGCTGTTCCCCTTCAGACCTTTCCGGTTCGGTAATGGAAATGCTGATCTCCGCAACCTGTTTGCCGAAATCGTTTCTTTGCGGAAGATATATTTCGTCGCTTTGGATCTCTTCGGAAGTGGATCGGTCCTTGAGAAGTGTATGAACGCGGACTCCGCGGGTGGTGGATACAATGATCTGAAGATTGTTCCTGTCTATGAGACTGATGTGATTGTCGCTGTCTGACAAAGACTTTTGCCTGGCGGGAGCCTGCTCTTTGAGCGGTTGTCCTTTGTCAGTATCGCTGTCCGGTTCCTCTTTCTTATCGGGATGTTCGCCACCTGCCGGTTTGTTCTCTTCTTCCGCGCCGGTGTCTTGTTTACCCGCACTTTCAGGCGCAGAAGTCCCTTGTCCTGTTACTTCGTCGCCGGTAGTATTGGAAGTATCGTCGGTTTGCCGGGAGGGATCTCCCATTTGATCCGGATTATCCCCTTTATCCCGGTTTTCATCCGGATGTATAGTGTTTTCAGACATTTTATAGGGTTACAATTTAGAAAACTCAGGCCTAACAATAAATTCATTTCCTGTCATAAGGCACGCAAATGATTCGGAGTATTTACATGAATGATAATTGGCTTCGGCGCGAATTTGTTCCTCGAAAATTAAGGCCGGGCTTGCAGGAAAATGGCATGAGACAAGAGCATACAAAGATTTTGCCATGAATTCTGAGTATTCAAATAGCTAAGTTTGTATATCCTCTAAATTAAATACTTATCATTATGGCTTCAAACTTGTTAGACCTCATCAAAGATTACTTCACAACTGATGTCGCCACTTCGATATCGAAGTATCTTGGAGTTGATCTGTCCGGTGCGCAAAGCGCAATCAATGCTGCCCTGCCGGTTGTTTTGGGCGGGTTAGTAAGCAAGACCTCCGACCCAAAAGGAGCGAATGAGATTTTTGATATGGTGAAAGGCTTGGACGGAAGCAACTTGCCTGACATCGGAAACATACTTGGCGGAGGACCCAAGACGGATGATTTCATTTCTGCCGGTTCCGGGTTTGTGAATTCCATTTTCGGGAACCAGACAGATTCGGTCAACCAGTATGTTGCCAAAGAATCAGGGCTGAGCGTCGGATCGCTGGCTAAGTTTCTGCCGATAATCGGTTCAGTGGTTATGGCGTTTCTCGGAAAGGAGTCAAAGTCAAAAGGCCTGTCAAGCGGTGTCGCAATGGCCGGCATGCTTGCAGGATTGCTTCCCACTCTTAAGGGTCTCATTCCGACAGGATTTCTGAATTCGCTTGGGCTATCGAACCTTGCAGGAGAGACGAAGACGGCTGTCAAACATACAGCTAAGGAAGTTGAAGATGAAGCCAGGGGCGGCCTGGGAAAGATACTTCTTCCGCTTCTCGGAATTGCCGCACTGCTTGCGCTCATTTATCTTTTCGGAAAAGGTTGCGGCAAGGAGACCACTGTGACCACAGTGAAGAAGGATACAGTGCAGAAGGTGGTAACTAAAGACACGATGACATCGAATATGCCCAGGGAATGGATAGCCCTTGGTAAGTTTGCGATATTCAAACTGATCAGCGGTGATACCATAAATATTCCCGAGCTCGGAATTGAGAGAAAGCTCATCGGTTTCATAACTGACTCTTCTAAAGTTGTTGACAAAGAGACCTGGTTCTCGTTTGACAGGATACTCTTTGAGACAGACAAGGCAACGCTGAGGCCGGAATCAATGGATCAGATAAAGAGCATAGCCGCGATACTGAAGGCATATCCGAATGTCGAACTGAAGATCGGCGGATACACAGACAATACCGGTGAAGCGAAACACAATCAGCAGTTATCTACCGAAAGGGCAAATGCTGTAATGAATGCAATCGTTGGTATGGGAATTCCTTCAGCAAGACTGAAAGCGGAAGGATACGGTTCGCAATATCCTGTAGCTGACAACAGCACCGAAGAAGGCAGGGCGAAGAACAGAAGAATAGACGTAAGGGTTACGAAGAAGTAGTCCGGCACAAAGACCGAAGTACATAAATGAAAAAGCCGGCAGAAATAAATGCCGGCTTTTCTTCTTTAATATTGCCGTCAGGATTATCTGATGTAATAGCCGATACCGATATTTGCGTTGATGTAGGAATATTCGTTATCGTCTTCACCTCTGAGGTTCTCGCCCGCGCTCAGGTTGTAGTTGTATTTTCCGTTCACGGTCATCATCAGATCAGTTCCAAGCACATACATAAAACCAAGCTCGGGTCCGACTGCGAAGTGCCAGTTGTCGTTGTCAATTTTGTTAACGCCGAGCTGAAGCCTTTGTCCGATCCATGCCGCTCCGACATTTGCCTGAACGTACGGAATGAATTTGCTTCTGTGCCCCTGGTTGAAATAGTATCCGATGGTTGCATAAAGCGGAATATAGTTGATGTATCTTGCCTGTGCACCGGAGACTGCTCCGTTTTGGAATTCCGTAAAGCCGTCAGGCTGTTCGTCGCTGAATACATTCCAGTTGAACTCCACGCCAACTGCAACATTATTCTTAACAAACCTTTTGAATGTAAGCGAAGCGCCCGAAAAAGACGGATCGCTTATGTAGTCAGACGCTCTGCCTGAATTGAAGCCCATGCTGTACTCAACTGCACCGAGATTGGTTCCTATCCTTGTTTGTGCATTACCGGTTCCGGCAACGGACAAGAACAAAAGGATAGCAGTTGCAAAAATTACAAAACTTGTGTTCTTCATTTATCCGATTTTCGTTTATTGTTAAAATGAATTGTCATTTACTTTTTCAGGTACGGTGACTGTGCAAATGCCTGATTTATGCCGGATGTAATTCTTCCGACTGCATTTCCCTGGTCAGCAAGACCGTTGAGAGCCGAAAACCATTCCGGCTTATCATTGCTTCCCGAGGTTGACGCTGCCCTGTCATTCATAAGAATGAAGACCGTTCCGGTTGTGTAAGTGTAGTCATAGCTGTAATCCGGATAGCACCAGTAGTAACCATAGTAATCCCACCAGCAACCTCCTCCGTTGTTCACATAGGTTGTTGTGGAAGATACACCGGCGCTTAGTACTACGTCTGCCTGCTGAATATCGGCAACTTTGGTCCAGCCGGCTGATGCCATGTTGGTGTTCAGCGTATTGAGAACCGCGTTCTTGTAAGAGGCGTCAATGCTGTTTCCGATCACAAGCGAATCAGCGAGGAAATACTTTGTCTTGTTCTGGAAATTATATGTGTTGTCATAAAGAGTGACGACAACATCATAATTGTTCGTATCAAGCCCGTAATCCGTGTAACATGAAGACAGCACTACCAGCGCAAGAACCGGAAGTGAATAGAGAATCTTCTTGATGTAGCTGAAAGAGTTTGTCATGTTTTTGATTGTTTGATTCCTGGTTCGAAATTAGCGTTATCTTTAATACGCAATTTTACCTAATTAGTTTGTTTAATTAAATGCCATAAATTGAGCTGATGTGGAAGAATTATCTCTGAATCTTCCGGCAAATTATTCCAATGCCTGGCGGGAGGTATGATTCTTGGGTATAGTTCTGGGGCAAATCATACGATATAGCAGTGCACAAACCACTTATCATGAAATAAATTGGCAAACAATCGGGTATTCTCTCTTATGACAATCTTTGCTTAAGTGCATTTTTAGGACTATTTTTCGTGGTAATAAGTATGTTCGGCTCAAACCCCCGCACAATTACTTATCTGAAAATCAAGAATTTCCAAAAAAACAAATTCTAACTAAGGCGATGAAGAAGTTATTCCTGATGATTCCAGTTCTTATGGTCGGATACTTTCTTTTTACCGGGCAGTCTTCGGAATCGGATCCGCGAAGATGGTCCCCGGATCCGAGAATGACAAGGCTGTATGCAACCGGTGAATATGTTCAGTTACCAAGAGATAACAGCTACACACCAAATACACAGATCAGAACAATCACTACACCGAATGAAGTATTTACTGTGTATCCCAATTTCAGAGTTCACCCGAGTTTCGGAACTCAGACGGAGGTGCCGATATGCAGGCATCCAACCAACCCGCAGATAATTTTTGCTTCAGCAAACACTTACAGGGGAGGAGGATCATCATCGCTCTCGGTTGGTACTTATGTAACTACAGACGGCGGAGCGACATGGTTCGGGAGCGATACACTGAACAACGGAACATTCAATTACGGAGATCCGGGGCCGGCTGTAGACAAGGACGGCAGGTTTCTGATGACATTCATATCTGCTTCAGGCAGAATGGGCGCAAGTTATTCAACAGACAACGGTATTACATGGAGTCCTCAGACTGAGATTCCG
>CAZTQR010000013.1:0-19600 GCA_964615795.1 uncultured Ignavibacteriaceae bacterium | reverse complement strand
AACAACAGAGGAATAAATCCCATATTGGAGGACTCGCTTGGATTTGCAAAATCAACTGACGGCGGAATAACGTGGCCCGTTTCAAGATGCAATGCAAGTGATATGAATGGCATCCGGGATTTTAACGGTGCAATGCTCGGCATACGTGTTAACGGATTTCCGAGAATAGCGGTTGACAAATCTTCCGGCCAGAGAAGAGGCTGGATCTATGTGGTTACTGCAGAGAAAAATCTTGCGCCTGCATTGGACAATGCAGACGTTGTGCTTCACAGGTCAACAGACGGAGGAACAACATGGACTAAGACAAGAGTAAATCAGGATCCTGCGGGAAACGGAAAGCTCCAGTATTTTCCGGCTGTAAATGTTGATGATCAGGGAGGCGTGAATGTCGTTTACTATGATACAAGAAACACACCAACGAATGATTCGGTTGAAACATACATCTCCAGGTCAGTTGACGGCGGATCCACATTTGTTGACCTGCTTATTTCAGACCAGAAGTTCAAGCCGAAATCAATTTCCGGGCTTGCTCCGGGATACCAGGGCGATTACATCGGAATCACATCAGGGGCATCGGTGCTGTGGCCTTACTGGTGCGATGACAGAGAGAGCATCTATCAGGCATACACTGCAAAGGTGAACATCAATCTGAATCCGCTCAGTGCATACAACCTGAGTTCTCCGCCCGCAGGAACCACTATTACCGGATACCCTAACTCCAGTATTCCCTACACTGCAACATGGGACACCGCTTCTTCTTCGGCAACTTATAAATGGATATTCGGAAGTCCGACGATCAACCCCAGGCGAATCACAATTCCTGTAACAATAAATTCACTGACAATTACGGCCAATGAGCTTAATAGCCTACTCGCCGGATTGGGAGTCGCAGTAGGCGATTCACTGGTTGGACAGTGGGATGTGTGGGCATTCAGGAACAATGTTCAGCAGGATTCGCTCAAGGCAACTAACGGCCCGAGGGCCATCACTCTCAAAAGAGGTGTTCCGCCGCTAACGCCGTTCAGTCTTTACCAGCCGACAGCGGGCACAAGGATCGTAACTTCCCCGTTCGACAATACAACTTTGAGATTTTCATGGGCTTCATCAGGACCGGGCGTAACTTACAAGCTCAAGGTCGGATGGCCAACTGTAACTTCGGCTCAGATAGTGAAGACTTCCGCGCTTAACGGTGTTGATTCCTCATTCTCTTTGCTTAATTACGAACTTGACGGACTGCTTGCAGGAGCAGGAGTGAACCCGGGTGACTCAATCACGGGACAATGGTCTGTATGGGCATTCAACGGATTTGATTCAGTCAAGGCAACGCAGAACAATGCGATCACACTCAGAAGAGTTGCTAAGGGTGATGTGATCGTCCTTTATGATTCAACAAATGCCAACTGCAGGATATCAAGAGACTCTGTGATAATAAATCTCAGCAGGCTCGGAGTAACATATGACCTTTACAACAGAAAAGGGTCAACAGGCACGGATGCTGTCTCGTTCAGAGGTTATAAGAAAGTGATGGTAGTGGGTGAAGGATCATCAGTAATGTCGAGCAAGATCAGGGATTCCGTGAAGAGCTATCTTGCATCGGGAACAATACAGAACAAGGCAAAGCTGATCATCGTCGGGGAAGATGTCGGATACCAGATTGACAGGGTCGCATCACCGACGGCTGACACGGCGTTTGCCAGGAGCATGTGCGGATTCCAGTATGTGGCCGACAGGCCCGGCGTGGGAGGCAGAGGAGTAGTGGGAGTAACGATCAACATCGGGCTTCCGGACAGCACTTACGGGCCGTCGCCGGACGTAATTGCCCGTTCAGGTTCTGTGCCGAGTTCGCAGACATTCAACCTTTACAGATACAGGCTTTTCCCGGATTCAATCAACGCGGTGGGCAGGGTTTCTCCGACATACAACGTTGCCGTAATGGCAATGGATGTGGAATCAATGAGACCGACACCGGACAATCCGAATCCTTTTGCAGTCAAGAGGATAATTGGCGGATTGCTGAAGTTTGTTGATGAGATCCCGACGAATACTGATCCCGAAGTTGTTTCCGGAATGCCGGATTCGTATTCGCTGTCACAGAATTATCCGAATCCGTTCAACCCCGCAACTAAGATCAATTTTGCAATACCTGTTTCCGGGCAGGTGACGCTGAAGGTTTATGACGTGCTTGGAAAGGAAGTTGCTACGCTGGTGAATGACAAGAGAGATGCCGGCAGTTACAGCATTGAGTTCAATGCCGCAAACCTCCCGAGCGGAATGTATGTTTACAGGATCAAGTCAGGCAACTTTGCCGAGACAAGACGAATGATGCTGATCAAATAAAGAGAGCCGCATTGCGGAGAGTTCCGCAGTCAACAGATCAAATAAGCCCGCACAGTGTTGCGGGCTTTTTTATGCGCAAGAGTGAAGGCTTGAAACGCTTTTATGAATTGGAAATCCGGAGCGGTATCACACAGGAGCCGGACAAATGTGACATGAGTCAAATTTCGGGATGCTTGCCGCGCTGTAAATAGATCGTATCATGAGACATGATTGGAAATCCGGTTTGTGCGCTGAGATCACTTGCTGTATTCGCGGAGTTTCTTCCTCAGCCATGAGGCCCTGTTTACATAGGGTGTAGAGCGCAGTTCCTTATCGAGCATTTCGTAATCAATCTCTGCAAGATCGGCCCTCGCTTTAAGAAGAAGAGAGTAGAACTTGAGGAAGTTTGTCGCATACATTTTGTGTATCTTCGGAACCTCTTTATGGTTTCTCAGGTAATGCCTGAATTTGTCCATCTCGGCATATGCCTCCTCAATCATTTCAAGCTCAAAGTAGCAAACCAGTCTTATTGTAGAAATGTCGAGATAGTGAATGAAGTTAGATGGCTTTGTGCCGGCAAGTTCTTTAAGAGCTTCCCCAAAGTCCGAGTGTGCAACCCTGACCTTTGCTTTTGATATTGCGACCTCCTCAAAACGTGTTTCCTCAGGAAGGAAATCGGAATATTCTTTCAGAAATTTTTCAACCCACTCGAACTCCTTCAGCTCAAGACCTATAAGTACGTAATCGCGAAAGTTGTTAAGCGGATAGGAGTTGGCTCTGAAATCGGAAGTGTATCCCGACTTCAGTTTTTCGTTGTACAGCGCGAACAATTCATTCACAAACTTCTTCACTCCCTGATTCTGCTTATGCGTGCAGTAATAAATGAACATCATATATATTTTGAGCCGGGTATCCTCTGAGATGTGATCTTTTATCTCTTTGAAGATCTTCCTTGCCTCAAAATAGTCGGATTCATTTTCAAGATCTTCAAAACACTTATACAGATGATAAAAGAGAAGTGTAAATTTGAAAACGTAGGACATCCTGTATTCCGATCTTCTTGCCAGCTCCCCAAAGTCAATCTTCTTCAGTATCTCAGAGACAATATTAAAGTCATATTTCTTATTAAGATAGTCCTGTTGTTTGAACTCCATCCCGAACTCGAAAAGGTTTATGAATGACAGGCATGTCTGGTACAGGGAGTTCTCATAATATTCGGAGAAATACTTTTCGAATTTCCTGTTTTGCACAAGATGCTCAAGGTTAATCCGCTGAAGGTCAATATGATCTTCGAACTTCTTTTCGCTGAGCGGGATCTTCTCGAGGTCAGCAGTGGCTTTTCTGTAATTGCTTTCAAAGAACTTTCCAAGTTTGCGTTCCCTCAAAGCACGAAGCAGAAGCCTGTCGCGTACGATATCGCCGTTGCTGTTTATGCTTTTGAAGATCAGAAAGGACTCACCGATCTTGAAGAGCTCAGAGAACCTGTTTTTAAGTGTCTGCGCGCTGAACTTCTTTCCGGGATAGAGTTTGTTGTGAAGTTCTTCCAAAGTCACCTCTCTTTGCTTCCTGTTTCTGAGCCGTATAAGCTCATTCAGCAAGGGTAGATAGTTTCTGCCCGATGCAATGTAAGGTGAAGCGACGAACTTCTTGAATTCCTGAAGTTCCTCCGCCGAGAAGCTGTCGAGCAAGTAGAGGAACTTGTTTTCGGACAATCTCACAAAAAGTTGGGGATTTGTTCTTTTTGAAAATACACATTTTTAGCAGAAAATGTAATTTTCTAATAAAAGGTTCATAAATTTTTGGGTACAACAGTAAAAACCTTTCCTCAGTATGATTATTGTAAGATTAAGGGTTTCGGGCCTTGTTTTTGCAAAATTCAGAAGCAGGATTCAGGTTACAGTTAAACTGATGGATTCTGATTGTCAGATTCCCGGATATTTAACCGGAAAAATTTTAAACCGGTAATATTCGGTCCACACGCATCTCCGATCTATCTCAGAAATCAGCTCAGAAAATTCCAAGCTCCGATGTGTTTCTTCTTTGGGTAAAGTCCGAAGGACAAATTCCAATGCCCTCAGCCGCTTTGCAGAATTACAGATCAAACATTTCCTCTGAATTGGGTACAATCGGCAAAACGGAGATTTGATAAAGTTATAATGCTTGATTAGTTTGGTACGATTTATCAATTCAGTCAAATCAAACATGTCCATGAAATTTCTTGCAGGTATGCTGACGCTTGCAATGCTGTCGGCGGGGCCGTCACGGTTCGCAGAAGCTCAGCAGGATGCTTTCGGGTGGTACTGGCTTAACGGCCAGCCTCAGGGAAACGACATATTCTGGACCGGAGTAATTGACGCCGCAAATATTGTGGCAACAACTTCCCGGGGTGGTTTCATGAAATCAACCGACGGAGGAGATACTTGGACAATAACTCAGGCCGGCGCATTTGATCTTTCGTCAACAGGCGGATTGTCCAGAAGAGCATTGAACACAGGTTGGTTCTTTGATGCTAACACAGGAATTGTGGGCGGTGCACCGGAAGTCGGCAGTGCGTGGAGGACAGTAGTAAGCAAGACAACAGACGGCGGTGTAACATGGAGCTTCAGGGAAGTGAACGGAAACTGGGGCGGTACTGTCTACGACATGTATTTCATTAACTCGACAACTGGGTTTTTGTGCGGCGGTTCGAACGCGAATGCTTTCAAGACAACGGATGCCGGCGAAACATGGATCGAATTGTCAGGCGTACCCCAATATACATATAACAGCGTCTTCGCATTCAACGCAAACAAGATCATACTTACAACCTACCCGAGGAAGATTGTCATTTCAACGGACGGCGGAAATTCATGGACAGAGCAGGATGTGACCGTGGCAGGTACAAATACGACATTCAAAGACATTTACTTCAAGGATGCAAACACCGGATACATAACAGGAACGCCGAACTTCTTTGCATACTCTACCGACGGCGGCGCAACATGGACCAAATCGAATTCATCTTCGGCAAGATCTCAGTATTCACTTGCCTATGACAACGGTGTGGTATGGACTGCGGGCGATTATGAATACGTTTACAGGTCTTCAAATAACGGGGTTACCTGGGACTCGGTGAGATTCCAGGACAATTCAAACGTAAACCAGCCGTTTCCTTACATAACATACGGAATAGGAGTAAGAGGCAACGACCTTATTGTTGGCGGCACGGCGGGAAAGGTGACAACAAGCAACGACGGCGGGAGCACATGGAGAAACAAGAACTATACTGTTGATCCGCTCAATGTTTTCTATTCTTCTATCCATGTGGATTCACCCACTGGAAACATCTGGATCGGAACGGGCACATCGGGCACAGGTTCGATGCTTTATTCTTCAAACGGCGGCACAAACTGGTCCGTAATGCCGAACTCAATGAACAACCCCGTTTACTGCATAGAGTTTACTACATCAAACACAGCTTACATCTGCGGCGGAAACGCTTTCAGCTTTACCGGCCAGATGTCAAAATCAACTGACGGCGGAATGAGCTGGACAGCATTGTCTTTTGCCCCGCCTATCAGCACGTATCAGTTCAACGCGGTTGAGTTTGTAAACAACAATACCGGATGGGTCGGAGGCGTTTCCGCGCCCGGCACTCCGCCTTTGATAGCGAAGACAACAGACGGCGGTACAACATGGATTGAGCAATCTCTTCAAACAAATCCGACAGGGGGAGTGTCTTCGATAAAAATGATTGATGCCAATACGGGATATCTTTTATCGAACTCTCTTTACTCCACTACAAACGGTGGAACGAACTGGGTAAAGACCACCGATGCAACAGTTCTCAGCAAGGGCTGGACTGAAATGAGCGTAGTGAACAAAGACGTGCTGTTCCTCTGCGGTCCCCATTCAAGCGGAACAAAGATGATAATAAAGTCAACCGATGCAGGAATGAGCTGGACTGACATATCTGCAAACCTTCTTAATACAGTTACGCTTTTCGACACTGACTGGCTGAATCCTTACGACGGCGTAGTTTCGGGAACAAACGGTTTTTGTGCGATAACGACCAACGGAGGATTGTCATGGACTCAGACAAATCCGGGTTTTTCCACCACTGTGGATGTTGAGATGCCTGCAAAGAATGTGTGGTACACCGTCAGCGACCGTAACGGCCAGTACCAGGCGGGAAGAAAGTATGAGGCCAACACAACAATATCCGTGAACATTACTGCAGGAATAGAAGGCTTCTGGAACGGCAGTTCCCAGGTGGTTGACACCGTCACTCTTCAGTTGAGGAATTCCGTATCGCCATACGGATTGGTTGCATCCAAGAAGGCGGTACTCACATCCGGAATAGGATACGGAAGTTTTGAATTTTCCGGCATTGCCGCAGGCAGTTACTATCTTGCAGTGAGGCACAGAAACTCGATTGAGACATGGAGTTCGGCTCCCGTTGCTGTTGTGCAGGGAGGAAATTACGATTACAGCTTTACAGGTTCCGCTTCAAATTCATACGGAAACAATGTCGTGCTTAAACTGGGAAGATACTGCATTTACAGCGGCGATGTGAATCAGGACGGCGCTGTGGATGCATCAGATTATTCACAGATAGACAATGATGCTTTCAATTTTGTAAGCGGATATGCCGCAACCGATGTAACGGGAGACAACACTGTTGATGCATCGGATGCTTCGATCGTTGACAACAACGCTTTTGGGTTCGTAGGAAAAATAACCCCGTAAGAGTTCTTTCTTGATTGGTTGATTGAAGGGGCAGCCGGCTGATATTTTGGATGTTCTCAGCCGGCTGAAATTTTTTTGGTTTCGGCCGCAATCGCAAACCAGAAAACAAACAACTTCAGACTGAGGGAGGTACAGACCGGTGACGAATATCCTCCAACGGGATGATCAAGTTTATGAGTGAGGTATTGACTGACGAAGAATAGCTTATACAAAAGCTATGACTGAGAGTATCACTTTGTTTCACTGAATGCTGAATTTCGTTTCAATAATCTTTTATCAACAAAAAGGAAAAATGAAAAACTTTACAAAACTTCTTGCGCTTTTAGCGCTTGTACTGACTGCCTCTTCACACGCGCTTTCACAACAGGATGTGAACGGCTGGTTCTGGCTTAACGGAAGGCCCACGGGCAATTCGCTTAACTGGGTTTCAGTACAGTCAGCAACAAAGTTCTATGCATTTGGAAACAAGGGAACATTTGCGATGTCAACTGACGGAGGCTCGCAGTGGACGATCAACAGCCAGGTTGGCCTTAAGGATGCGGCGTCATCTTACAGGGACCTGAGAACGGCAAGTTTTATTGATGCAAATACCGGATATGTTGCCGGAGGAAGCCTCGTGAACACTGTGCAGGGCGCCGTGTTCAAGACGACAGACGGCGGCATGACATGGTCAACAATGCAGTACAATGATTCAAGCGGTTCGGTCAACGGAATTTACTTTCTGAATGCCAGTACAGGTTTCCTTTGCGGAGGCACAAGGGCGAGGATCCACAAGACCACCGACGGCGGCACGACCTGGTCAGACATTTCAACGGGATTGTCGGGCACAAACACTTACAATGCAATATTCGCAATTGACGAGAACAATATCTTCGTTGCGTTTTCCACAAGAAGGCTTTACTACACTTCAAACGGCGGCGCCAACTGGTCACTGATAACTCTTCCGGGCACAACAGGCGGAACCACCATGACTGACGTATATTTCAAGGACGCCAGCACCGGGTATGCATGCGGCAATCCGAACTATTTTGCATACACAACCAACGGCGGCGCGAACTGGACTCAGAGCAATGCCGCTTCTGCGACTCTCGGACAAAGGGACCTTACGTATCACAACAGCACACTTTACATGCTGGGAGGTTCAAGAGCTTATCTTTACAGATCAACTAATGACGGTGCAAGCTGGGATTCGCTGAGATTTTATGACAGCAGTAATGTAAATCAGCCCCTGCTGACAAGTACTACATTTAACAGCGTTTCGGTGAACGGGAATGATATGGTGATAGTGGGCAGTAACGGGCATGTTACGGTAAGTTCCGACGGCGGTGCTACATGGACAAACAAGAACTATTCCGTAAACTCGGGATCAAATTTCTATACAAGCATTTACATGGCATCTGATTCCGACATGTGGCTTACATCAGGAGGCGGTGTCGGCTCACTTCTTCATACGACAGATGCAGGATCCACATGGGTTGCCATTCCTTCAAGTCATTCATCCGCAATGGCACAGATCGATTTCGGAAGCACTGACACTGCATTCAGCTGCGGCGGCAATGTGGCCGGAAGCATCGGACAGGTAGGCAAATCCGTAAACGGCGGAATGAACTGGGCACAGATCCCTGTGCCTGCGGCAAATCACACTTACCTTGCACTGGATTTCCTCACCGGCAGTATTGGTTATGTGGGTGGCGGCGGCGCAGGATTGCCTGCAAATATTTATAAGACAACTGACGGCGGAACTTCATGGATAACGCAGGCACTGGGATATTCAGGTTCAGTGCTTTCAATAAAGATGTTTGACCTCAGCTTCGGTTATGCGCTCGGCAATCTCTTCCACAAGACTACAAACGGAGGAACGAACTGGGTTGCACAGACGACGCCTTCCGGCGCATTGTCGAACATGTTTGCACTGAACAATGATGTAGTAGTTCTGGGCGGCGCTGTATCAAGTTCAAGCAACAATCCGGTCATTTATCGCACCACAAACGGCGGCATAAACTGGACAAACATAACAGGTGATCTGCCGGATTCAGTTGTAGTGGGAAGAACGGAATGGCTGAACATTAACGACGGAGTTGCAGGATGCACGGGCGGGCTTGTAGCGAAGACTACCAACGGCGGAATAAACTGGGTGATCTCGAATCAGGGCTTCGGGAACATCTCAGACGTGGCAATGACAACAAGGAATCTTTGGTATGCGGTTGCAAGCAACGGCTCTGCGTATCAGGTTGGCAGGAAGACAGAGAACCTGACTTCCATATCGGTCAATCTCAATATCGGCATTGAAGGATTCTGGAACGGAACGACACAGGTTACGGATACTGTGACAGTTGAACTGCGATCGTCCGTATCGCCTTACAATGTAGCGGATGTTGCCCAGACCGTACTTACTCCCGGAATCGGATACGGAACGTTTCAGTTCAATTCCGCTCCCTCAGGTACTTACTACATTGTTGTGATACACAGGAACTCACTTGAGACATGGAGCGCACTGCCGGTCAGCATGCAGGCGGGAGGAAATTACAATTACGACTTCACATCTGACGGTTCGCAGTCATACGGAAGCAATTCAACTCTCAAACTCGGAAGATTCTGTATTTACAGCGGTGATGTTAATCAGGACGGACTGATTGACGGGACTGACCTGTTCCTTGTGGACAACGATGCACTTGCCGGAGTTACCGGGTATGTGAACACAGACCTTAACGGTGACGGTATTGTTGACGGAACAGACGAGATGATTGCGGATAACAACGTATTCAATTATGTAATGAAGATGACGCCTCCGTAATTCAGAGGCAGGATTGTCAATGCTCCTTATTGTTGATAAAGGGCAACCGGCTGTTGAAAGAAGCTCTGCTTCTCTTTGGCAGCCGGGATTTTTTTTTCGAAAACCGAAGAATAATCTTCGCGGAAAGTATACAAAAATTGAGCGCTGTCCCGTCAATATCAGGGTATCAACATTCTTCAAAATCTCAATGGAAACGGCATTTTTTGACCTCCAAATCAGCCTCAACCAGTGTTCAATGGGTATTTTCAGAAAATGCCTTCTTTGTTGAAAGCATGAGTTTTTGCTACCTTGCACTACCTATTTATCAACAAACAACAAACTCACATGAAACAAGGATTCAAATTTCTTGCTGTAATTCTGCTCATGACAGCAGTGTTCAGCAATTCGTATTCACAGCAGGATGTAAACGGCTGGTACTGGCTTCAGAAACCACAGGGGCAGACGATCAACTGGATGAAGGTGTTCGATGCCACAAATATTTTTGCCGTAACAAGCAGAGGTATCTTCATGAAATCATCCGACGGCGGTGATTCATGGTCACTTTCACAGGCAGGTGCTCTTGATCTCAGCTCAACAGGGGGCCTTGCAAGGAGAGACCTTTTAACAGGATGGTTCTTTGATGCAAGCACAGGAATTGTGGCCGGAGCGGCACAAACCGGTACTCCGTCAAAGACGGTTGTTCAGAAAACCACTGACGGCGGTACAACATGGTCAACAAAGATCGTAAACAACACAGCAGGCGGAAGTGTGAACGGAATCTATTTCATTAATTCCACAACCGGATTCCTTTGCGGCGGAACGAATGCTCTTGTTTACAAGACAACGGACCAGGGTGAAACATGGACGGCGCTTACAGGCATGCCTTCAACCACTTATTACGCAATACACGCATTTGATGAGAACAATCTCATTATCGGTGCGGGATCAAGAAGACTTGTAAGGACAACGAACGGCGGAACAAGCTGGATCATAGACACAATTTTCACCGCGGCTACAAACGTTCAATTTCTCGGTATCAAATTTAGGGATGCCAACACAGGATATGTGATCGGCAATCCGAACTACTTTGCATATACAACGAACGGCGGAGCAAACTGGACAGCTTCAACGCACTCTTCGATAAGAGGACAGAGGGCACTTGATTACAATATGGGAACAGTCTGGACCGCAGGCGATTACGAATATGTTTACAAGTCAACGAATGACGGTGTAACATGGGATTCGGTAAAGTTCTATGATCTCAGCAATCCTAACCAGCCGACGCCGTTCATAATTTATGCGTTCGCGGCTAACGGAAACGACATGGTTGTTGGCGGATCTTTAGGACAGCTGACCACAAGCAATGACGCAGGCGCAACATGGAGAAACAAGAACTATCTTGTGAATCCCACATACAGCCTGTACGGCGCAATGTATGCTGAGTCAACGAACGGAAGACTCATGGTCGGATGCACAAACGGAAGCACAATACTTCACTCTACAAACGGCGGAACAAACTGGACAAGCGTTAACAACGGATTTGTAAATTCCGTCAGCGCTGTTTACTCATTTGATTTCATCAGTTCAACCACCGGATATGCGGCAGGCGGAAGGGCAACTGCGGGTGTCGGAGAAATGTCAAGAACAACTGACGGCGGAGCAACATGGACTATAATGACCCTTCCATCACCGGCGAGCACTTACCAGATAAACGATGTTGATTTCATTGATGCAAACACCGGATGGCTTTCGGGATTTGCAGGAGCATTTGCACCGCATCTTATCATGAAAACAACCGACGGCGGAGCAACTTGGACACAGCAGTATCTGCAGGGCAATCCTGCACTAACCGGTGCCGTGATCAGCGTTCAGATGGTAAATGCAAACACAGGTTATTGTTTAGCTTCGGCCGGATTCCACTGGACAACTGACGGCGGAGCAACATGGACCAAAAACACAAATCCGTACCTGACCGGCGTAGGCAATTCAAACATGGTTGTAATTAATAAAGATGTAGTGGTTCTTCACGGCAGTGGTGTTAGCGGAACAAAGCTTGTGAACAGAACTACCGACGGCGGTAACACATGGGCTGACATTTCCGGAAACCTTCTGACAACGGCCACAATATTTAAGTCGCAGTGGCTCAATATGAATGACGGTGTTGTAAGCGGAACCAACGGTTTTATGGGAATCACAACAAACGGCGGAGTAACATGGGCACAGTCAAATCCCGGATTCTCCACTACTGTTGATGTTCAGTTCCCGGCAAAGAGCACATGGTTCACCATCAGCGACAGAAACGGACAATACCAGATCGGCCGCAAACTCGAGACCAACAATACGATCACTGTTAATCCGGTTATCGGCATTGAAGGGTTCTGGAACGGAAGCACTCAGGTTGCAGACACCGTTACTCTTGAGCTGAGGAATTCCACATCACCTTACGCGCTTGTTGCAAGCAAGAAGGCGGTTATCACTCCCGGAATCGGCTACGGTACATTTGAATATTCTTCAGTCGGTGCAGGTTCATACTACGTTGTAGTGAAGCACAGAAATACGATCGAAACATGGAGCGCATCGCCGATCGCCATGACACCGGGCGGCAACTACAACTACGACTTCACAACCGCCGCAACTCAGGCATACGGAAGCAATATGGTTCTCAAGCTCGGAAGACACTGCATCTACAGCGGTGATACAGATCAGGATGGTTCTGTTGATGCAACCGACTTCTCACAGGTTGACAATGATGCTTTCAATTTTGTTTCAGGATATGTTGCCACTGACGTAACGGGCGACAACTCTGTTGACGCTTCAGATGCGGCAATCGTTGACAACAACGCATTCAACTTTGTGCAGAAGATAACACCGTAAGTTTAGTTCCTCCCTTAGTTAAGTTGCGGCGGAGACATTTCTCCTCCTTTAATGCCCGCCGCCTCTTTTAGTTAGTTGATGAAACGCAAAACCTCCGGATTATCCCTCCGGAGGTTTTTTATTTGCACTGACTGAAGCTAAAAGAAAACAGGCAGATCCGTGAGGAACTGCCTGCTAAAAAGGAAGAAGGATCAGAGCTTAATATTACGGAGGAGTTACCACCGAAACAAAGTTATACGCGTTGTTCCCTGCATACAGTGCGTCGGTCCCGTCGACGAAGTTGTCGCCATTGAGGTCCTGAACAGAGAAACCTGATACGAAAGCATTTGCATCGTTGTCTATCAGCTGAGTGTCAGTTCCGTCCACTATTCCATCCTGATTTACATCACCGCTGTAAGCTGCGTAATAATTCAATGCGTTGTTCACGCGGATCTCGTTTGAGCCGAGAATGAAGTACGGATAACGAACCACATCAAGCCACATATATCCCGCATTGGTGGAAGGAATATGCGACCATACAGCTATCGTATTCCTTGTCCTTGCTTCAATGTAGTAATCAGCATTGTCCATTTTGGCAAACTGGATCTCTGCCTCGAAAGTATGTATGTTTATCGGCGCAGTTGCGCTGTCAACTATCTGGCTGTAATCGGAATACTTCCTCAGATAAACCCTTACGGTATCCTGCCTGTTGAGCCTGTTCGAAACCGGGTTATACATTGCCTGAGGCAGGTAAGTGAGATAAAGCATCTTGGAAGTTCTCATATCGAAATAGATATCCAGAGGCCCGGAACCTGCATAAGCAACGGCGGGAGTATTTGTTCCCGAAATGTTTACGCTGACGCAGACAGGCAGGACCCAGCTGGAAATGTAGTTGTAGGAATTCACATTTGTTGAACTGTTAACATACATGCCCAGCTTACCGCTGAGGACGTTTAGCTGACTTCCGCCTGAATTGTCAACCCAGCAAATGGTAAAGGGATTATCCCCCGTTGGCCATGATGAACAATATGTTGAACTGATACTGCTCGAACCCGAATGGTTCTGTTCATCGGTCCAGGTAGCGCCGTAATTTGTGCTGTGGAAACTTACACCATACGTACCCCTTTCGGTAGTGATCAGCATTGAGTCACTTTGCTGACTTTGCTGTATTGTAAGGCACGGATTCTCGTACGACAGCAGGCTTCCTGATGTAATGTTCCTTACATTATGCGCAGAAGTCGGGGTGAATTTAGTGGCAATCAGCTTTATCTGTTTATCGTTGTATGCAATGCGCCTTTCAACCGCAATGAAAACAGAATCTCCGGTAAACTTGTATGCAGCGCTTGGGTTGAAGTCCTGAAAACCTGTGGCAATTGTGGCGCCGACCCATGTTGAGCCCCAGTTGATCGAGCGGAAATACCTTAAATTCTGGGCTGAGGTATTCAGATTATTAACCTCTGTACATACCACACCAATGTATGTTGCACCCTGGTAATAAGCTCCGTCGCTGAGGGCACTCACCGATGTAAACTCATTGCCGGAAGCCGGTAATGCGATACTGCCGGAATAGAATCCGTTACCGTCCCTCCTGATTGAAACGTACCTGAGTTCGGCTCCGTCGAAATTGGAATTGGAAGATACGGTGTGAAAGACCACCACTCTCGTCGAATCTCCTACGTTGTTGTTTCTGGACTCAACAAGCAAGCTGATACTGCTGATGTAAACGAATCCTGAATAGTTCAGTATTTGTGTCCACGTCTTTCCGTAATCCGCTGATCTGAAAACCCTGATGTTCCCGTTGTAGAATTCAGAGGCGCCAACGTTCACAGCGGCATAGAGATTATTGTCTTCTCCGAATTTGAGATCCAGTGAACGCTTATGTTCCGCAGACACACCAACGGGTCCCTGGTAGATCTTTTGATCGGGAGTCAGCCAATCGCCTTCCTCTCCCTCTTCCGTCTTTCCTAATTCATTGGTTCCTTTAACCGGTTTTGAGAGGAACACATTATCACCGTGAAGGCGGTGGATCTCAGCTTCAATACGCTTTGCAGTGGTTTCATCCCCGCTTTCGGCGGCTTGTTTGTGAAGATTGTAAAGCGCATCAATTTCCGGTACGTTTTCAGAGCCGGCGCCGGTTACCGGGTTTGAGAACAGAATAGCAGTAAGAATTACCGCACATCCCATGCAGAGAGTTCTGAAGTACATTTTTTTCTCAGTCCTTTAGTATAGTTGGAAAATTTTGATACAAAAATATCTCTTTGTAATTTATTAAGCCAAAGAATTTTTGCCTCAATTCTTGACAGTATTATTGCTTTGATTAAGAGCCATATCTCAAATATTTTACATTATGACAAATTTATGTACCTCCGATGCTTGACAGCAGTTTAACAGACATCTTAATGACCTTAAGCAACAAAGAGTGGACGGAATTTGAGAAATTCTGCGGATCGGCATTTCATAACGGCGGACGGGACCTGACGCCTTTGCTGAGATTGCTGAAGCGTTACAGAAATGAATTCCATTCGGACAAACTGAGCAGGGAGTTTCTCTACGGAAAGCTGTATCCCGGAAGGCCTTACAGAAAGAGTGTCATGGAGAGTTCGCTTTCGAGGCTTAACAGGCTTGCAGGGGAATTTCTCATACAGCTGGGCATCAGACAGAATCAGTTCTTTATAAAGGAGAGGCTGCTGCTCAGCGAGATTGCGGAGCGCGGGCTGAGAAAGCGCGGCGACAAGACTGTAAGGATGATCGAAAAGAAATTGAAGGACAGGAAGGAACACCCCTTTGACTTTACGGCAAAGAAGGAAGTTCACATGGGGCTGGCCACATACTACTCAACTCTGAACCTCAGGCAAAAGCACGTTGAACAACTTGAGAAGACGAAGAGATACATCATTTACAGTTTCATTTCAGAGCTTGCATACTTTGAATCGGCAAAACTTTCCGGACTTTCGTTCAGCAATCAGGATCCCGGAAAGAGCTATGAAAAGCAGCTGGTTGAACTTATTGATCTCGAAGGCCCGACCGAACTTGCCCGCAAATACGATAAGACGGATTTTGGATTTCTCAACCTGTATTACCTCATGAAGAAGGCGGTCGAAGACAGTCATGACGAATCAAACTACTTCGCATTCAAGGAATCAGCATACGGATTGCTCGGCCGCATGGATGATACAATGAAAAGATTTGTGTACAACACGCTCGGCGCGCTCAGCAGTTACTATATGGTAACGGGAAGGAAGGGATTCAAGAAGGAGGCATTTGAAATACGGAAGAAAGCCGTTGAGGAAGGCCTGTATTCATTCTCCGATTCGGGAATTCCCAAAGTGAGCGAATTCCGTTCCACTTTCATTGATGCGCTTAACGAAAAGGATTTCGAATGGGCGGAGAAATTCTGCAACAAGTTCATTGAGCTTGTTAAACCCGATGAAAGGGAAGATCTCAGAAACTACTATGTCTCGCGTCTTGCATACGAAAGAAACGATCTTGACACTGCCCTGAAGCTTGTGAGCAAAGTTAACATCAATCAGCTTGTGTTCAAGCTTGACACAAAGAACCTTATATCGAAGATCTATTACGATACAGGAAGCCACGACTCCTTGCTTTCGCTTCTGGATTCGTACACCAAACTCACCGGCCGTCCGGGGATCAGATCATCAGCCATTCAGATAAGGCACAGGAAGTATGCAGGATATCTGAAGCGGCTTGTATTGCTCAAAGAGAGGCGCGCAGATCCGGCGAAGTTTGCCGAACTGAAGAACAGGATGGCCGGCGACAATTTCACATCGAAAACATGGCTGTTGGAGAGAACAGAGAAAGAACAACGGAGGACATAGTACCTCTGCTTACTGCGGCGGAAGTACGGGAGATTCTGTCAGCAGGTACAATCGCAGATTTTTTTACCTCGTTTAAGGTAATAGAGAATTGAAATCGTCCGGTCATTGCGCTATTTTGCGCGAGTTCAACATTAATCTCATTCCAAAATTAATCTTAAGTGTCATGAACAAGATCAAATCACTTCTTGCAGTAGCTGTACTTTCATCATTCATTTTCTATTCATGCGGAAGTTCACTTCCGTATCTCGGCCCCACAATGGACCTGATCAACGGAATGTCAAGCCTTGGCATAAGTCCGGAGCAGGCAGTAGGCGGAGTGGGAGCGCTTCTTAACCTTACAAAGGGAAAACTGAGCCCCAGTGATTTTCTTAAGGTTTCCAGTGCGATCCCCTATTCAAACAATCTCCTTAAAGCCGCCACTGATATGGGAATTCCGTCAAACATCACCGATATTGCAGGACTGAACAAAGCCTTCAAGGGCCTTGATATGAGTCCTGACATGGTAACAAAGATGATACCGGAGCTTACGAAGTTTGCAGGAAAGAAGGGCGGTCCTGAAGTGGTGAGTCTGCTTACAGGCGCGTTAATGAAGTAAGAAGATTCACATTCAAGTTCAATAAGAGCCGGCAAACGCCGGCTTTTTTATTTTATGTCCATATCCGCTCTGAGCACGGTAACGGCCTTGCCGGTGATGAAGACCCTGTCACCGTCAAGCTCAAGTGCAAGAGTACCTCCCCTTTGAGATGCCTGATAAGCAAGCAGTTTGTTCGTGCCGAGCTTTGCCGCCCAGTAAGGAGCAAGAGCACAGTGTGCGGAACCCGTGACCGGATCTTCATCCACGCCCACAGCCGGAGCAAAGAACCGTGATATGAAATCATATTCACCGCCGGAAGCGGAGGTGATTATGAGACCGTACTTCGGAAGGGAAGAGATCTTTGCAAAATCCGGATTGTAAGCTTTCACACCGGACGGACCTGCGAGCTCGGCGAGAAAGTGATTTCCGGCAATGCCGACGTAAACGGGTTTGCTTCCGGCAAAGAGATCCATCACAAGATCTTCATGCTCGGTTTTCACAGGAGGAGCGGACGGAAAATCCATCGTTATCATGTCATTGTTCTTTTGCGCCCGGAGAGTTCCTTTGTACAGAGTGTGGAAGACAGCCGCTTCGTTGGAAGAAAGATACTCTTCTTCAAACAGAATGTGCGCAGCTGCGAGAGTGGCATGTCCGCAAAGATCAATTTCAGATTTTGGCGTGAACCATCTCAGTGAATAGCCGTTATCTTTCCTGACGGCAAATGCTGTTTCGGACAAGTTCATTTCCATGGCAATATTCTGCATCAGTTCTTCCGGGAGATCTTTTTCAGTGATACAAACTGCCGCCGGGTTTCCGTGAAAAGTGTTTCCGGTAAATGAGTCAACAGTGAAGATTTTCAAAATGAAAATTTTAGATGAATTGAGTCATCAAATTAGCTAACGCATTCAAAGATTCAAATCCGTAATGCATTGATCTTCCGCAGAAAACAGTACTCCTTCAGCGTGAAACCGGATTGCAGATTATTCAGCCAAAAAATCGTATACAATGAAGGGCGGACACGGTGAAACCCTTGTCCGGCGCGGATTTCAGCCATTCTACTGCGCAATACAACATACCTTCAAAAAGCAGTTTTTGAGTCCTGGAAACTTTCCCGGAGAATGGAAATGATTGAAGTCAAAATTAGATTAAAATCAATAGCGAAATTTTCATGAGTCGTTTGCATTTAAAAATCAATTCGTATAATTTTATCGCAAAGAAAATCACTTCGCTTCACACAAAAAACTGCACGGCGTCAACTGTTTTCTAATGATCTTTTTACTCACTAACTGTTAACAGAATGTAAATGAATATAGACAGACTCTTTGTCAAAAAAGGAGAATCCGCTTTTGATTCAATCGAGTTTGACACACGCTCTTCCATAATCAGGAATCCCGATGGTTCCATAGTATTTGAAATGAATGATGTCAAAGTCCCTTCCCACTGGTCACAGGTAGCCACCGATATTATCGCGCAAAAATATTTCCGCAAGGCAGGAGTGCCGGTCTATCTCAAGAGAGTTGAAGAGCCGGGCGTGCCGGGATGGCTTCAGAGGTCGGAACCCGATCATGAGAAGCTGAGCGAACTTTCTGAAGTTGACCGTTACACATCTGAGACCGATTCGCGACAGGTTTTTTCGAGGCTTGCCGGCTGCTGGACATACTGGGGCTGGAAGCACAATTACTTCAACAATGAATCCGACGCAAAGAACTTCTACGAAGAACTCTGCTACATGCTTGCGATGCAGATCGCGGCGCCGAATTCTCCGCAGTGGTTCAACACAGGCCTGAACTGGGCTTACGGAATTTCCGGACCGTCACAGGGGCACTTTTACGTGGATGCAAACACGGGTCAGCTTATGGAATCTGAAGATGCCTATACACATCCTCAGCCGCATGCATGTTTCATACAGTCACTGAGCGACGACCTCGTAAACGAGGGCGGTATCATGGACCTTTGGGTTCGTGAAGCGAGGCTTTTCAAATACGGCTCGGGTACGGGATCGAATTTCTCCAACCTTCGCGGTGCAAATGAGCCCCTGAGCGGGGGAGGAAGGTCATCGGGGCTGATGTCATTCCTGAAGATAGGCGACAGGAGCGCGGGCGCGATAAAGTCAGGCGGCACAACAAGGCGGGCAGCAAAGATGGTCACGCTTGATCTCGACCATCCTGATATTGAAGAGTATATAAACTGGAAAGTGGCTGAAGAGCAGAAAGTGGCCGCGCTTGTGGCCGGGTCGAAACTGCTCAACTTCCACCTCAACAGAATAATGAAGGCCTGCCATTCGGTTCATCCGGAGAATGACGGCTTTGACAGAAAGACAAACAAGCAGCTGGCGCAGGCCATTAATGATGCAAGGAAGGCACAGACTCCCGAGAATTACATCGAGAGGGTGATTCAGCTTGCAAGGCTGGGATACACGGAAATAGAGTTTCCTGTTTACGATACGGACTGGAACTCCGAAGCATACGTTACAGTATCGGGACAAAACTCAAACAACAGCATACGTACAACGAACGGGTT
>CAZTQR010000012.1:48713-56484 GCA_964615795.1 uncultured Ignavibacteriaceae bacterium | reverse complement strand
TAATTGATTGATTTTAGGTTAAGTGAATGTGCGGGAAAAATATGAAAAATATTCCGAAAAACCATTGCAATTCTCCTGCTCCGTGGACGCTTCGCAGAAGACGGGGTAAACACATTGGCATATCCAAACAAGAACCCGGCATGACATACCGCCTGCAATCTCAACTTTCCGGGATGCTGATGCGATAAGTTCCTGTATGCAGATACGATCGGACCAACATAATAATGTTCACTCCGGAAAGATCTTTTCGATCTATTGTCGTCATGCATCTCACAAAGGGCTAAGTTTGTTGAATAGATATTTCATTAAGCATATATTGCGGCAGAATTTTAGCGATTCCCATTGGACAATAAGGACCATATCAATCTGCCTCCCGAATTCGAAACCGGCAATAAGACAAACGGACAGAACAAAGTTGATCTGATCATTTCACAGCATGAGAGGATCAATGAAAAGGCATCCGGAGAAGATGTAGGGAGATTCAAAAAGCTCGTCAATCAGGTCAAGCTTGCATTGCAGTTGATCAAGGATTACAAAAGCAAGGAATATACTGAGATACCGTGGCGTTCCATTGGATTGATCGCCGCGGCAATCCTCTATTTTCTGAATCCGTTTGACCTCGTGCCTGACATACTTCCGCTGTTCGGCTTTGCAGATGATGCAGTGCTCTTCGCCGCTATATTCAAGTCAGTGAGAGACGATCTTGAAAAGTATGCCGTCTGGAAAGGCGTCAACATTAACGAATATTTCTAACCCCGTCCCCATAAAAACTCCACCACTTTGCCAGACAGGATCAGGCTTCTTTTTATAGGAGACATAATCGGAGATTCGGGCTTCGGCCTCGTAAAGACTCTTCTCCCGAATTACACATCAAAGTACAGGCTCGACTTCATAATTGCAAATGCCGAGAACATCACCGAAGGCAAAGGCATACTTGAAAAGGACGGAAAGAAGCTCCTTGAACTTGGGATCCATGTGCTCACGGGCGGCAACCATACAATGGACAAGATACAGGCGCACAAATACCTGAACGATACTTACAATGTACTGAGGCCTATGAATTATCCCAGGGGCGCCTACGGACACGGTTACGGAATTTTCGATATTCCCGGTACCGGCAAGAAGATCACCGTGCTTAACCTGCAGGGAAGAGTCTTCATGAAGGGAATTGACTGCCCGTTCAGGACGTTCGACTGGGTCTATGAAAAGGTGAAGCAGGAATCGAACATTCTGTTTGTTGACTTCCATGCTGAGGCCACTGCGGAGAAGATCGCTTTCGGCTGGCATGCAAACGGCCGCGCATCGGTAGTTGCCGGCACTCACACACATATTCCGACTGCCGACGCCCGTATATTGCCCGACGGCACCGGCTATATCACAGATGTGGGAATGACAGGCCCTTACGATTCAGTAATAGGCATGAAGAAGGAAGGTTCGATCAAGCGGTTCATTTATGCTACGCCGCAGAAATACGAAGTGGCCGAACATGATCTGCGGTTCTCAGGGATCTACTGCGAGATAAGCCGTGATACCGGCAAATGCCTTCTCATCAACAAGATATTCTTTCCGGAATTTGATCTTTCTGCCGCCTTATGAAGACTGTTGTGATGACTGAGGAGCTTCATGAGTACATTCAGAAGCATTATGCCCCCGGGGAAAAGATCTTCAGCGAATTGTTTGAAGAAACAGAGCGCCTTGGAATTCCCATGATCCAGATATCGCCTGACCAGGGAAAATTTCTTTACATGCTTGCAAAGATTCTCGGCGCAAAGTATGCGCTCGAGATCGGAACGCTGACCGGTTACAGCGCAATACACATTGCCAGAGGGCTTGCACATGGCGGAATGCTTACAACCGTTGATATTGAAAGGAAACATTCGGAAGTTGCGGAAAGATATTTTGAGAAGGCGGGAGTTGCAGGCAAAACAACTGCCGTTACTTCCGGCGCAACTGAGTTTATGAAGACGCTTGCGGACGAAGGCAGAAAATTTGACCTGATATTCATTGATGCAGACAAGACCGGATACAAAGCTTACTTTGAACTTGCACTGAAGCTTTCTCACAGCGGCACGGTATTGATCTTCGACAATATGCTGAAGGGCGGGAGGGTGGCCGATCCTTCCGAAAGTGACCCTGACCTCGATGCGATCAGGGAAATGAATGAGCTCATTCCGAATGACAGCAGGGTTGAAAGCCTTCTTATGACTATCGGAGACGGATTCACTCTTTGCAGAGTGGTCTGACCACTGTAACTGTTTCACGGACACTTTGACAATACGCAAGAGATGAAATCAAAATGACAGGACTTTATGCTGAAAGAACTAAAGGAAGGACTTCGCTTTTCGCGGAGCGAAATGCGCGTCATTGTTTTTATGGCGGCAGTGATTGTTGCCGGATATGCGATCAGAAACTTCAGAAACTTTATTGATGATGCCGGCAAGCCTTACGACTACACCGGTATGGACAGCCAGTTCGTAAGCAGAAGCCTCGGCACTACCGCTGACTTTACGTTCAATGCATCTGAAGAAGGCAGACGGAACGATCCGAAAGAACTTGCGCGTGCGATTGATTCTGCCGGCAAGTCCCGGAAGGAAACCTCACCTGAGGAAGATGCCGCCGGAAGCATCCTTGATCTGAACACGGCAGGTGCAACTGAACTTGAAGGGCTTCCAGGAATTGGCAAGGCTACGGCTTTGAGAATAATCGAATACAGGGAAAAGAACGGAAAATTCAGGAACGCAACGGACCTCATGAAAGTCAAAGGCATTGGAAAAAAGAAATTTGAGAAGCTCAGACATTTAATCAAAGCGGAATAGGATTTGGCTGTTCTCAGCATAGGGTTTGCAGGCAGGACACTTCGCCTGCTTACATTGGGACCGTCAGGTGAAGTTGCTTCGTCAATGACCGCCGCGCTGAACTTTGACATTGGCGAGGAAAGCGTTTTCACAAAGGATGCAGATGAATACTCCGCCGGGTTTTCAGAATTGATAAAGAATTTCCTGAGAGCGGAAGACGCCTCAGGGCTGAAGGCAGGAGTTGTTATTGATCCGTCCTCGGCATTCATCTGCGTACTGCCTCTCGATTTCAGCGAGCCCGGAACAGCGCTTGAATCCCATATACAATGGGAGATCTCTAACTTCTATCCCGATTCATCACGCAATTTCAGCAAAAGGTATTACCGCCTCGGCGAACCGCTCTTCAGCGGCGACATATTCGAATCGCTCCTGATTGCAATTGACAGGAGAAGGATTAGGTTCATAAAGAGCCTGTGCCTCAACGCCGGAATTCATCTGAAGAATATAGAGATAGGCCACTTTGCATCAGAAAGATGCCTGACCGAACTTTACGGAAGGTCAGTTCGCGGCAACAGCGTCGTACTTTCATCATGCAGTATCAGCCGTGTTGATACAAGCCTTCTGAGAGACGGCAAGCTTTGCTACTACGACTTTGACCTTACTTGGGGCGAAAACCCTGCAAGCGTATTGTACAGGCAGATCACAGCAGTAACTCAGAGGCTTGGCGCAAACGAGACCCTGACGGAAATTTTCCTTTACGGTGATGCTTCCGGGCCGGTCATGTCACAGGGGTTCAGCGAAATATTCGGCGGCACAAAGCTGACTCATCTCGATCTGTTCCCGGCGAAGATCGGGGACAGGAACTCAAAGTCCGATTCAAGCCCTTTCGTGCCGCTGTTCGGCCTTGCTCTGAAAAATCTTTCATCCTGAATGAGGATCATTTCAGGAAGCTTGAAGGGAAGGAAGCTGATCCCGCCGAAAGGAAAGGAGCTAAGGCCCACTTCCGACAGGGCAAAGGAAACTCTTTTCAACATTCTTGCAAGCAGGTATAACTTAAGCGGAGCGAAAGCGGCGGACCTGTTTTGCGGCTCGGGGGCATTCGGACTTGAGTGCATTTCAAGAGGAGCTGAAGCTGTTGTATTTGTTGACTTTAACACGGATCTTGCAAAGCGGAACGCAGAGGCGCTCGGTGTAGCGGATTTGTGTACCTTTATAAGAGGTGATGCCCTTGCCTTCGTGCAAAACACGGGCAACAGGTTCGAAATTCTTTTCGCCGATCCTCCTTATCAGTTTGACAAGCATGAAGTTATTGCACAGGCATCGCTCGGCATTTCCGATATTGTGATCATAGAACATTCAGGAAGTTTTGAACCGTCACCTGAACTCACTTCAAAGGAAGTAGCATACAGAAACGAGGGCAAAGCTCATTTTACAATTTTCCAAAACAGAAGCTGAACAGGTATGAAAAAGATCACGGCTATTTATCCCGGCACGTTTGACCCTATCACCAACGGCCATCTTGACATTATTGAAAGGGCATGCAGGCTGTTTGAAAAAGTGATTGTAACCATTGCCGTCAATCCGCACAAAACTCCCATGTTTCCGGAAGATGAACGGAGAGAATTGATAACACTCACTACTGCCCATCTTAAGAATGTGGAAGTTGATTCGTACCACGGCCTGCTTGTAAGATATGCGGAAGAGAAGAAGGCATCTGTGATTGTACGGGGACTGAGGGCTATTTCCGACTTTGAATATGAGTTTCAGATGTCGCTTACAAATACAAAGCTTAATCCCGGCATTACCACCATTTTCCTGATGCCTAACGAGAAGTTCTCTTACCTTAATTCATCGCTTGTAAGAGAGCTTGCTTCTTATGATGCAAGCATAAAGGAATTTCTGCCCGATGTGGTTTATAAAAGACTGAAGAAGAAATTCGCGAAACGCTGAGGATGCTAATGCGCGCCTTTGCGCCTAATCATTCGAATATCATGCAACCCCGGGAGAATTGCTTAGGCAGTTTAAGTTTCAGATTTCGCTGTAAGACCGTTCTACGGTTCATGCCAACAATGAAGAGCGGATTCCTGTTACAAAGTGAGAACTTATCTGCGGCCTTTCACATATCTGTGAACCATAGTAACAATTCGTGCACAAAAGCAAAGAGCCCGTGAATGATTTTCACGGGCTCCTTAAAAAGAAGATCAACTGCCGGACATTCTTTATCCGGCCGTTAGAACATTACTTCACAAGAACCATTCTCTTTGTAGAAGAGAAGCTTCCGGCGCTGAGCCTGTAGAAGTAAGCACCGCTCGGAAGTGATGCGGCGTTGAATTCATATTCATACAGCCCGGCGTTCAGCCTGCCGTTAACAAGCTTTCCGACAAGGCTTCCCTTTGAGTCGTAAACATTCAGTTCCACATTGCCTGTTTCTGGCACTGCAAATCTTATCTTTGTGGAAGGATTGAAAGGATTCGGATAGTTATTGTCGAGACTGTATTCCTCCGGCACCACAGACGAGATCACATTTATTCCGACATTCGTCCTCACAAAAGTTATGATGAAGGAATTTGCCGAAGATGTTGAATCAAAGCCGTTGTACGCCCATCCTCTCCAGCTTGCCCTTACGGAGTCTCCCGTGGTTCCCATTGTCTGTGCAAGCGTGTCAAGGAAGCTCTTTCTGAGAGTGATCGCCGTATCTGCTCCGTTGTTGTCGCTTACGTAAGTGTAGTCAAGAGTTGTTCCGATCTTCCTTATCTTGAACTTGTATCTGATCGAGTTGTCAGTTCCTGCAGAACCCCATATGAACTTCTGCGTTCCGGGCATGTTGTATGCAACCTCGATCCTCGAAAGTGAAGCAGGTGAAACAACATTGAATACGTTGAGATTCAGGATCACTCTGAAAGGCGCGTCGCTTGTATCGCCCTGCGAAAGATTTGCGGAATTCAGTATTCTTACCTTTGCCTGGCTTGTAGTTGCCATTGCAGGAACTGTCCAGTTGTATGTTCTCTGCGCAGCAGGCACGTTGTTCTGAATTGTCTGCCATGAAGTTCCGTTGTTGGTACTGAGTTCAATGTTCACATTTCCAACAACTGAAGTTCCCCAGTAGATCACTGTTGAGTTTCCGGTTCTGAATGACTCACCGCCGTTCGGGTAACCGAGTTCAACCGGTTTTGATGAAATGTACATGCACGGCGCAGACTCTGCATTGTTCCTGATGAGTTCACGCGGCAGGGGTCCGAATCCCTGAACAAGGCTGATAGATCCGTTCAGGTGGCAGTAACTCATGATTGTGCCGACCCTGGGAATTGCCGGGCCTGTATAACAGCCGCCTTCGGTCTGATAGCAACTGTCTATCGGGCCGCCGTTCCAGCTGCAGCTGTGCGTATGCGGTGATCCGAAATTGTGGCCGGTTTCGTGCGCAACCACCATCACATCCCATGAATATGTGGGCAATGGCTGGATTGGTCCGTCTGTATTGCTGAATGCATATCCGTAGCCGCCCGCACCGCCTGAGCAAAGCGCATTTACCCATGCAATTCCTCCGAGGTTGCCTGCCCTTCTGCTGATCATATGTGCAAGTGACCTCTGTACAGTCTGCTGATTTGCATTCCACTCAGCCCTGAACTGATTCAGAATTGTTCCGGATGTAGTGCCTGTGTAAGGATCCTGAGTGGTCCAGACTCTTATGTAGGGCAGTATAAGCTTAACGTTTATCTCCTTCATGTATACGGCAGACACTGCAGAGAAAACAGAGAGCACATAGTTCGTCGCTGTCTGAGTAGATTGTCCGTAAACGTTGTATGTTGCATAGTCAACCTCCACTGCGATCTCGGCAACATAGAGGTCGGTCGGTGCAATATCCCTGATGTTATTGATCGCAGCCTTCTTCACATTTTCGATCTGTTCGGGTGAAAGCGCGTCGCTTGTGAAGCAGTTGAAACTGTTCTTTGAAACAAGGTCACTCTCCCTGTACAGCGCATATTTGCCGGTCTCAATACCCTGTCTGTTCCTTATTTCACCGATAACGTAATTATCATTGCCGGAGATCATCAGGCCCACTACATTGTCTTTGCTGAAGGTCATTGAGATAAGAGTGTTGTCAAATCCTTCGAGCTTTCCCCTGTAGGAAACCGCGAGCCCCTCCCTTGAGATCTCTTCGGTTCCGGAGGCGGTCCTTGCTACGATCTCTGCATTCGGCGCCAGTATGTCAAACCTCTCCAGATTCACATTGTAGATGCCGCTCTTGTAAGGGATCTGCATTGAGATCTGCGGATTTCTGTTCTCATAAAGACTTGTCAATTCCTGTTTGTTCAGATCAAATATCTCAGCATCGGTAACCACATTCTTCAGCTCGCCGTTAAGGAGCGAAGAATTGTCTGTTTGATTAAAAATGTTGTACTGCTTCTTAGCCTGTGAAAATGTTGCGGATGCGGATGCTAACAACGCGCAAAGTACAAAGACAAAGCAGTTCAGGAGCTTTTTTCTCATTTGTAACGCTTTTTTAGTTATTGAAACTTGTTTGCTTTTGGAAGTCGGGAAAAATAGGCATAAAATTCTGCAATTGAAATGTTTGATTTGGACTTTTCGGGGAAATTCGGTCGCAGGAAACACCGCAAATGAGCTCATCAGAACTTCATATTCAAAAATTGCGGAGAACCGGAAATACAGCCTTCGCTTAGCGTTCCTGATCAATGAATATTTAATTGTTAAGTGCAGGTTTCCGCCCGGAATTCACGAATTTCTGCTTCCGTCAAGTTTGCTCCGGCTGAAGCAGTAAATGACCACTTTCGTACGGACGTTCTGCAGGCTTCGCGGCTAACTTCGCCTGATATTCACGACAGGACTTTTTAGCCACGAATACACGAATAACATCATTCACAGTGCCGGACTCAGCAGAATGCGAAACTTTCCAGATCTATTTTTGTCTTCGAGGGAATGAGTATTCCTTAGACAAGGGCTCCTCTTGCAGTCGATCA
>CAZTQR010000012.1:0-48613 GCA_964615795.1 uncultured Ignavibacteriaceae bacterium | reverse complement strand
ACTTTGCAAATTGATTGTTGTCTTCGAGGGAATGAGTATTCCTTAGACAAGGGCTTCTCTTGCCGTCGATCAGCAGAATCTGCTGCGCATTTCATTCATTCGTGCATTCGTGGCTAAAGTTTTTCAGCTTTGAATGAACGACACGAGCTCTTCTTGAAAGCGGTTTTGAAGAGCACGCGACTCAAACTTTTCAGCAGAGAACAATTTCAGAAATTTTTAGCCACGAATACATAATCAGCATCATTCACAGTATTCGGCTCAGTAATAGGCATAACTCCTGCATTTCTTCAAATTACAATGCATTCGCAGAAATTCACTCGGGTTCAAGCTGAACCCATACAATATTTAGGAAACAGTCTCAAAATCAGTGTTTTTTCCGTTGACATTCCCACGTTTCCTCACTAATTTGCAAATGATTTGCAATTACTTTCAATCAAGATGATGATCAAATCCATAGTTACAGCCCTTACCATTCTCCTTTTACTGGCCTTCGGGAGAACTTCTTCCGCAGGAAACATTGAAGGCAAAGTAAAAGATGATTCGGATGCGCCGGTTGCAATGGCCAGGGTCACATTAACAGAGCTTGACATGTCAACAGTCACCGACGACGATGGTGTTTTCATATTCCGAAACATAGCCCACGGGACCTATCACATTCTTGTTTCACTGCACGGTTACAGAGCAAAGTCCGAGAAGATTGAGGTCGGCGCCGGAAGAAATGAGATAAGCATCACAATTGAAAGAGGACTCATAGAGACGCCGACCATTGATGTTACCGGAACTTTTGGTACAACCGACATATCCAACTCTACATATTCCGTATCATCAGTAGGTCCGAGAGCAATAAGTAAGAAGAGGGGGGAGAACATAGCTTCCACGATTGACGAGATCCCCGGGGTAAGCAATTTTTCAACAGGCAATGCGATCGGCAAGCCGGTGATCAGGGCGCTCACTTCGCAAAGCATTCTGGTTGTACATGACGGGATCAAGAACGAGTCACAGCAATGGGGCGACGAGCACGGCCCGGAGATCAGCACTTTTGACATAGACAGGATAGATATTGTCAGAGGCCCGGCAAGCATGATCTACGGAGCTTACGGAATCGGAGGAGTTGTCAACATCATTTCCAAATCTCTTGAATACTCGCAAACGGACAATCCGCTGACTTACGGATCCATTGACCTGAACGGATTCAGCATGAACAGTGAAGGTGCCGGAAATCTTATGTTTGGAATCGGCACCAAAAACTTCGGTATCAAGTCATTTGCCGGATACAGAAAAGGCGGAGACATAAATACACCCGAAGGCGAACTCACGGTGCTGACCCCGTCCGGCAACAGGACTTTGACAGGAGGTTTGCTGTTCAACAGCGGAACAGAGGAATTCAATGCAGGCGGAAAGGCCGGATTCAAAGGCGAGTTTGGATTTGTAAATCTTGATTTTCAGAATCTCACCAGACAGATCCAGATACATGAAGACCCTGAAGAGGAGCCTGATGCAACCCCGAATCAGAGGATTGTCACAAATCATTTTGAGGCAAAGGCCGGAATAAATCTCAGCGAGAAGTTTCAGCTCGAGCCGCTTGTTTCGTATGAGTACAATAAAAGGAAAGAGTTTGAAAGCGCAGAGGACAAGGATGCCGGACTTGCATCACTTGACCTTAATCTTGCAACACTCAGCGGCGACCTCAGAGTTAGCAACAATCTGTCGGAAAAATTTTCCGGGGCGTTTGGAATGTCCCTCACAGTGATGAACAATGAATCACTCGGGGAAGAGAAACTGATTCCGAATTACAATGCATATTCATTCGGAGCATATTTCGCGCAGACTCTTGAAGAAAAGTCTTATACGCTTTCACTCGGCGGAAGATATGATCTAAAGAAAGAGAATATTAAGGAGACTGTTTTTGAGGTTGATTCCACAGGAACTCCGATAAATGTGGTCGCTCCGAACGATCTCAATTTCAATTCATTCTCCGGATCTGCCGGAGCAGTTTACAAGCCTGCCGGATACGTAGACATATATGCAAACATCGGAACCGGATGGCGGCCCCCTTCTGAATTTGACCTTTATGCAGACGGAGTTCATGAAGGAACGGGAAGATTTGACAGAGGCCTTCTGGTCAATGACCCTGAGCTTGAGCCCGAACCTGAAAGGTCATTCAACCTTGACTTTGGAGCGAGACTGAGGACAAAGTACCTGACTGCAGAAGTTTCAGTCTTCAGAAACATGATCAATAACTACATCTATCCTTCACCTACCGGAGAAAATGATCCGGAAAGCAATCTGCCCATATATGACATCAGACAGGCGACAAGTACATTCTGGGGACTCGAATATTCCGTTCAGGCGCAACCTTTGGACTGGTTGCTTCTCTCTCTGAATGGTGATTATGTAAATGCCCGTAATGATCTCACAGGTAATGCGCTTCCGTTCACACCGCCTGCCAAGAACATTCTCGGACTGAAACTTCAGAAAGACAACTTCGGCACCATCTACAATTCGTACTTTGAGTTTACGGCGAGATTTGTTGCTGAGCAATCACAGGTTGACCCGCTTGAAGCCGTGACGGAAGGATACACACTCCTTGATGCCGGAGTCGGATTCGATTTTGTTCTTTCGAAATCCATTGCTTCCGTTGATATATCTTTATCAAACCTTGCTGATCTGAAATACGTTGACCACCTCAGCAGATACAGATACTATGCAATGAATCCCGGCAGAAGCTTTAACCTTAAACTGACTGTTCCATTTCAGTTCTGACTCTTCAGCAATGCAATAAGTTCGCTCTCTCTTTCCGGACTCAGCCCGGAACGAAGTGTGTGGCCGATCCTTGCACGGTCGAATAAAAGTGTTTCTGCAATTGTCTTTGTAAGCGGTCGGATATTCAATCCTGCTTTCAATGCCTTTGATATGTCAACGTGGTCTGTTCCGCTCCAGCTTTCCGGCACCCAAAGCGGAAGCTCGGTATAAGGAGCGATGTTGTTTTCAAGAATGAACTCTTCGCTCATTCGTATGAACTCCGGATCAGTTCCTGCAACCTTTCTGCATGCTCTCAGAAACTCCCCGAACGAAAGATCCTTATCCGGTCCGGTTGCATTGTATATGCCGCCGGCGCCCTTCTCGATCATATCGAGTGTAAATGCGGCAAGGTCTTTCACATCAATGAACTGAACAGCCCTTTCAAAAGAGTCCGGAACGGCAACTTCGCCTCCCTTTGCGATTCTGCTAACCCAGTAAGTGAACCTGTCCGAAGGATCATCCTCACCCACTATGAGCCCCGGCCTGATGTTCAGCGCGTCCGCTCCGTAAACTTCTTCCGCCGCAATCTCACAAAGCCTTTTAAGCGCTCCGTAAGTTTCGCCTGTAACCTCCTCAACATTCTCGTCTTCAAGAACTGCGGTAGCGGACTCCTCATTCAGTCCTTTGACATCAAACTCCTTATATACAGAGATGCTCGATATGAAAGTGTAATGCTTTGCCTTGTTCCGCATAAACTCAGCCGACATTCTCACTGCCCTGGGAAAATATCCGCAGGTGTCGATCACCGAATCGAAAATTCTGCCTCCCAGCAGATTCAGGTCGGTAAGCCTGTCTCCCCTTATCTTCTCGAGTCCGGGGAATAGCTCCTGATTGTGCTTGCCTCTGTTGAACAGCACGATTTCGTGACCGCGCTCCTGTGCGATCTTCACTATGTGCTTGCCGAGGAATATGGTGCCGCCGATGATGAGGATCTTCATACTTTTTGCGGGGTGTTTGATTATGTGACTGAAGTACTTTGAAGAGATATACCTGAATTGCGGGCAAAATGTTTCAGTTGCGGATGCTGACCCGCTTCTTTATGATTCCGGAGAAAAATATTTCCTGCGGTTGCAGGAAGTGTGCGCCGGTCAGTTGTTCTTTGAGAATGAGATCTTATCCCCTTCCCTGATTCCATACCTGTCTGTGAATCCGCCTGCAACTTCAACCACATACATTGCAGCTTTTCCTGAAGGGAGTGAATTCTCTGAGAAAGGCGTGGTGTTCTTATATATCTTAACAATCTGCTTTCCTGCATTCACATAAATAATGTCAAGGGGAATGACTGTGTTCTTCATCCAGAATGACTGCGGCTCTTCTCTGGGAAATATGAACAGCATTCCTTTACCGTCATCCATTGATCTTCTGTACATCAATCCCACTTCCCGTTCATGATCGTTCTCCGCAAGTTCAACGTCGATCTTCCTTACCGGCTTGCTGTCCTTACTCAGAAATTCCAGCTCACCTTCCTTTACAAACTGCGGCTCCCTGACATTCTTTATCTTCTCTCTCGGATCTACAACCACCGGAGCGCTTATCTTTTCTTCCGGCTTGACTGCAAACTCGTACGTGAAATATCCCGCGACAGCGATCAGCGCCGCGATCAGCAGATACTTAGAACTTCCCGAAGGTTTTCCCTTTTGTTTGTCCGAAGAACTTTGATTGCCCGTTTTCAATTCAGTGCTTTAGGTACTCTCTGATGCATTCGATCAGGTAATAGTTCTGTTCACGGGTTCCCAGCGTTATTCTTGTCTCTGTCTTGAATGCTTCTTCATCCAGGAATTTTATCAGCATGTTGCGCTCTTTCAGATATTTGTCCAGACCCTTTCTGATGTCTTTTGGCATATCAACCAGCATGAAGTTGGAAAATGATTTGTACGGCGTGAAGCCGGGCATTGAAGAGAACTCCCTGTAGAAATATTCTTTGTCCTCCTGCATCAGCGCTGTTACCTTTTCATAATATTCCATGTCATCAAGTGCGATCAGCGCGAGGTTCTCAGATATGAGATTGTATCCGAGATATCTGGTTGTATAGCCTTTCAGTTCCTCAAGATTGTTTCCTGCAAAACTGAATCCCACCCTTGCTCCTGCAAGCGCAAAGTATTTTGAGAATGTCCTGCAGATGATTAGGTTCGGATACTCATCAATATAGGGCTTGATGTAGGAATTGTCTGTGGAGCCGAATCCCCAGTATGCCTCATCAATCATAACGATCGCGCCGCGGCAGACATCAAGAAACTTTCCGAGGTCCTCCCGGGAGATCATGTTTCCGGTTGGATTGTTCGGTGAAGCGATCACTACTATCCTCGGCCGCTCACGCTCATAGATCCTGATCATCTTGTCCACATCATACATGTAGGTATTCACCCCGTCCTGCACACCCTTCGTCATTGGATACTCCACATTGAAACCGCCCACTTCATAGGCAACCTTCTTGTAATACCACCAAGCTTCCTTTGGAATAAGCACTTTCTCGCCGCGGGTAAGATACCTGTGTATTATCTGCTTTAGTATGTCCTCGCTTCCGTAAGAAAGTATTATCTGAGTTTCCTTGAATCCGAAATCAGCCGCAATTCTTTCGGACAGTTTTGATTTGACTCCCCTTGCAAAATCCCTGGAGTACCAGGACAGATCGTTTATCTTCACATCCTTCAGATACTCATACACCTTGGGCGTCGGGCCGTACTGCGACTCGTTCCTGTCTAGGTATTGTATGGTATCAAATTTCATTTTCGTGCTCATGATGATTGTATTTTATTTACTGCTCTTTTTAAGAAAATTCGAGACTCCGTTTCTGCACTCTTCCGTCATTCTTGTAATTGCATTCAAGTCAACCGCATATTCAAGAGCTGACTCAAAGCTCATTGAAGATATTCCCGAGAACATTTCCTTCGTAAGTGCAATTGAACTTTGCGGGAGCTTGTTCAAAGATTCGCAGACCTCTTCCGCCCTGCTCTCAAGCTCATCGGCGGAAACCACCGCATTTGCAAATCCGATCTTCACTGCCTCTTCTCCCGAAATGAATTTTGAAGTGAGCAGAAGCTCCTTGGCATCCTTTTCGGAGACTCTCTTCAGAAGGAAGATCATCACTATGGCAGGGATGAATCCTATCTTGACTTCGGTATAACCGAACTGCGATTTGTCAGATGCAATGATGTAGTCACATGCGCTTGCAATGCCGCAGCCGCCGGCAAGCGCATAACCGTCAACCATTGCTATCACAGGCTTCCTGCACTTGTAGATTGAAAGCAGCATCTCCTTAAACCTTGACGAGTCCGCCTTGTTCTCAAGTATGTCGAACTGTGAGATCTTGTGAAGATAGTCGAGAAACAGACCCGAGCAGAAATTTCCCCCTGCTCCTTTCAGAAGCACGGTCCCTGTTGACTTGTCTTCCGAAGCATCCTTCATCACCGATGTCAGTTCGGCGATCATCTCTTCATCAAGAGAGTTTCTCTTTTCGGGACGATTAAGTGTTACATGCCTTGTCAGCCCCTTCTGTTCAACCACTATTTTCCTGTAGCTCATGTCTTCGATTCTGTGTTGTTCACGTTAAATAATTTATGAAGTAGCTCTTCTCATATTCCGATATCCTGCTTTCGATCAGAAAATGCTCTCTCAGCATTTCCACGGTTATCACCGACGGGGTGTCATCATGCCTTATGACCTGACCGCCGTTCATCAGAATGCACTTACCTGAAAACTTCAGTGCGATGTTAAGGTCATGAACCACTGCAATGATCGTCAAACCATTTTCATTCAGCGATCTCAGCAGACTGAAAACTTCATACTGATGACTCACATCAAGGTATGTCAGAGGTTCATCCACTATGAGCATCTTTCCGGAAAGCTCACTTTTCAGATCAAGCTGAGTCAGAGCAAGTGCGATCAGCGCCTTTTGTTTCTGGCCGCCGGAGAGTTCCGAAAATTTCTTTTCAACAAGGTCAGTGATCCCGAGGCGGCAGAGCGACTCGGCCGCCGAGGCCATGTCATCCGGGCCGTTGTTAAATTCAAACATTCCCTTGTAAGAATATCTTCCCTGAAGCACAAGCTCCCTTACCGAAACTCCTTCATTGACAAGTGAAACGCTTTGAGGCAGGTACGCAACATACTTCGAAAAATCCTTCCGGCTGAGTTCAGTCAGCTCAGTGCCGCTGAAAGATATAATTCCTTCATATCTCATCAGCTGGTTTGCAAGAAGCTTTGCAAGTGTTGACTTTCCTGATCCGTTACGCCCGATCACGGAAACGAATTCGCCTTTGCTGATGCGCAGGTTTACATCTCTGAGCATGAATCCCCCTGCACCTCCGTAAGAGAAGCTGACTTTCTCCGTTTTCAACAGGGTCTCCATTCAGGCGATGGAAGATTTCGGATCGAAATATTTTTTCAGATTCCCGGTCTTCGACTCCGGAAAGAATTCTATCAGTGCCGTCCCGCATTTTGAGAATCCCGCCTGTGCGCCGTTACCGCCTGTCGTTGCCCTGAGAAGCATGCTCATCATCGGCTCATGTCCCACAAGCGCCAGCGAATCAACATGCCCTGATGAGCAGACAAGTTCCAAAGCATTACCTATGCCTGATTCCGCGCTGAGTTCGCCGGCAGGTTCTATCGCACCTTTGTAATCAATCTCTGACGAAAGGATCTCAGCGGTCTGAACAGCCCTCAGAAACGGGCTTGTCAGTATATGCGAAATTCCGGACAGTATATTGCGGTGATCCCTGAAAAATTTACGGGCTGTCAACCGGCCCGCCGCAGTCAGGTATCTCTCTTCATCCGTGCGGGCATAGCGGTTAAGATTTTCTATAGCCGCAGCATGCCTGATCAGAAAGAGATTCATAGCAGATTGTCAGGAGTTAGTGTTTGAATCAGTGACAACTTCATACTCAGTTAAGGACAGCAGGGCAGATTCCATAACGCCGCCAGAATCCTTATCGCCAAGCCTGACCTTCACAATACTGTTCTCACAACCTCCAGCATCGCGAAGCATCACCCTTATGTAATTTGAAGTATAGCCCTCGGCGGTGCCGTCGCTTTTCAGAGACTCAAACAGGACTTCTGCCGGTGTACCGCAGTGGCGCGCATAAAATTCCCGCTTCTTCCATTGCGACAACTCACGGAGCATCTCATTGCGTTTTCTTCTCCTGTTAATGTCAACTCTTCCTGGCATCAAAGCCGCATCGGTATTCCTCCGCTCAGAGTATGTGAACACATGCAGGTAACTTATGTCAAGCGATTCCACAAACCTGTATGTGTTAAGAAACCTCTCATCATCTTCTCCCGGAAATCCTGTTATCACATCAACGCCTATTCCGGCTCCGGGCACAGTGTCATTGATCCTTGCTATGAGATCGCGGTAAAATCCGCTCTTGTATCTTCTTCTCATCATACCCAAAACTTCATCATCTCCGCTTTGAAGCGGAATGTGAAAGTGCCTGCAGAATTTCGGATCTGATGCAACGAGATTGAGGATGTCGTCTGTAAGAAGATTGGGTTCGATGGAACTTACGCGAATACGGGGAATATCAAGCTTAGAGATCTCCGACAGCACATCGCAGAGATTCCTTCCGTCATTGCAGTAGTCACCCGTGTTTACGCCGGTCAGAACAATTTCCCTGTATCCGGCATCAATAAGTTTCTGCGCATTTGAAATTACATTTCCGAGCGGCAGGCTTCTTGATCTTCCTCTTGCAAGCGGAATTGTGCAGAAGGAACACTTGTAATCGCATCCGTCCTGTATTTTCAGAAACGCCCTTGTCCTTGAGTCATTGTCGGCCGAAAATGCTTCTCCTATGCCCCGGATACTTTCAGGAGGATTTCTGAAGACGCAGGACACTTCCTTCTTTTCAAGACTTTCAATGTAGTCAAACAGTCTGAACTTCTCATCCGCTCCAAGCACAAGATCAACGCCTTCTATCTCTGCAATCTCGCCGGGCTGAAGCTGTGCATAGCATCCTGTTACAATTACATAAGCATCCGGATTCCTCCTGATCACGCCGCGTATAATCTGCCTGCACTCCCTGTCGGCATTTTCAGTCACAGAGCATGTATTGAGCACGAACACATCAGAAGGGGTTCCGTGATCAACTATTTCAAAACCCTTTTTCCCGAACTGCCCCGCAATTGTGGAAGTCTCACTGTAATTGAGTTTACAGCCTAATGTATGAAGTGAAACCGTCTTTTTCATTGGCTTGAAAATACGAATTTCGGCAGGCAGTTGGAATGTAAAAGGTTCACAGACAACCCCGCTCAGGCGTCAGGGCTGAACGTAATACTCCCCTGTCGGAGATACAGACGGCCTTTTCGCAGTCACATATCTGAACACATTGTTGTTCACTACCATCAGGTCAGACGCATCAACAATCCTGTCGCCGGTAACATCGCCCTGCCGGTAGCCGGCGAGATATGCCGATGCTTCATTTGAGACTATGCTCAGGTCACCTCCGTCAATTACACCATCCCTTACAGAATCACCGCTGAATATGCACCACTTTGTTCCTTTCCTGGCGAGATTGTTTCCGTAAGCTTGTGATGAATCGGAAGTGAAGTCATACTGAAGGTCATCATCAAACTGCACGGGAGTCCTGCTCCATGTTTCAATTGAGTTTCTGTGAACGGCAATTATGTAATACAGAGAGTCGTACTTTGCCCTGGTAAATCTGAACAGCCCGTTGCCGAGTGAATCCGTAAGGGCCTTTGCCGAATCAATAACCGAATACGGCGCCGTTGCCTTTGCAAGATAGAGCTTCAACGTGTCGGGGATCATCCGGCCCGTTGCGGGACTGTAATGACCTTCTATCAGTGATCTGATCCTGACCGTGCGGGGCTGAAGAAGAACATACCTGTCAATGATCTGATCTCTGACATTAATGAATTTGAAGACCAGGCTGTCCTTATACTCTTCCACAAGCTGTGCTCCGAGAGTGTCGTTGTAAAGGATCTTGCTTTCGGGCAGGCGCACAAAGTTCTTCATGGTATCTTCGAACAGCGGATCATACAGTCCGCCGCCGAGGCCGTTTGAGATGTAGGTCATGTTTCCTTTTCTCACTCTTTCGTACCAGTGAAGATCTCCGCTGATAACAATGTCGGCTCCCCATTTCTTGAACGGCCACTTCACTTTCGGATACTTGTCGAGATGCCCGAGTATGAAAGAATAGTAGACGGGCTTGTGCTGATAGATGACATGCCACTTTGCTGTTGATGTATCGAGTATTGATTTCACCCACATTGCCTGAACAGAATTTGAATCAATGCCGTCGGGTTCCCAGACTGTTGTGTCTGAATAAACACCGCCTCCCGTCCAGGTGCTTTTGCCGCCGAAATCATTATTGATGCAGATGAACCTGATATTGCCTCTCAGAAAGGTATAATAACGCTCATTGTCAGGAAGCGCGAAAAATTCTTTGTATGCGGCAAGGTAGTATCCGGGCCTCGGATCAAGGTCAATCTCTCCTGCTATGTCATGATCACCGATAGCGGGGAAGAAATTGTTCAAGAGCGCATTCGGGGAATAGTATTCGCCGTAATACTTTGCAATTGAAGAATCAAAGTCATTCACATGCTCATCCATGCAAAGAGCCTGTGTCGTGTTATTCCTGCCGTAATAGATGTTGTCGCCGGTAGTGATGATGAAGGATGGGTTCCAGCTGTTAACAAGGTTGGCTACCGCAAGTTCATTGGTGCCGCACTTGTTGTTTGTCCCGAAGTCACCTATAACCGCAAACTTCTGTATCTGCGAATCGGCGCGTCCGGACATCAAAAAAAGATATAGAAAAGCGAAAGAACAGGGGATCAGTCTTCTCAGATTATTGCTCCGCACTTAATTATTGGATGAAGCAACATAGAAGAATTGATGACAAAAGAAACAGAGAAGCAAACTTTGGGCTTGGAAATTTGTGAGAACTTTGGGCGGTAGCAGAGAAATTGATCATGAAAAGTCCCTTACTTGTTGAAATTCATCACTTTTACGTTTTCCATGGTAATTGTTCCTGATGGCATGATCTTTCCGAGTTTCTCAACAAACTTGTTAATTGCTTCATTGCTGTCAACAGCTTCGATGATGACCGGCAGGTCAGCGGAGAGGTCAAGTATCTTTGATGAATGTATTACCCTGTGCGAACCGTAACCCATCACCCCCTTGAGCACAGTCACTCCGCCTATGCCCGCCTCCTTTGCCATGCTGACTATTGCTTCAAACGCCGGACACCTGTTGATCTTCTCTGATTCCGAGATGAAGATCCTGAGCAAAGTCATTTCTTTAGTATCCATATTCCGTGTTCAGTTAAGAATGTACTTTCTTATCACCCTGTAAGCGAAAATTCCTGCAACAACTGCCGCGATTCCAAGTACATTGCTGAGTGCTACATTTGCAATTGCCTGCATACTCTCCCCTTCCCTTATAAGATTGACTGTCTCGAGCGAGAAGGTCGAGAAAGTTGTGAAGCCGCCGAGAAAGCCTATTGATGTGAAGCTTCTCCATTCCGAGGGTACCAAAAGATCCTCAAACATCTCTGCTGCAATTCCGATTATGAAACATCCGATGATGTTAACGCTGAGCGTACCGTACGGAAAGCCGATGCCGGCACTCTTTTGCAAGAGCGAAGAAAGGCCGAATCGTGCTGCACTGCCGAGCGCACCGCCCGCCGCAATCATAAGGTAATTTATCATTAGGATATTGCAGTCCGGTATTTTGATTTTGTCTCAGGCATATTTCAGAAGATCCAGATGTGCCAGATGATGTTCGCAGTGCCATGCGTAAAGCCCGAGAGCCTGTGCCAGTGTAAATTCTCTGCCTTCACCGGGATGATAATACTTTCTGCTGAAATCAGTCTCATTAATGCTCTTGAGCAGAAACACCCATTTTATGTGAAGAGGCACAAGCAAGGCGATGCCGGATTCCGCAGGCATGTTTATCGAATCTGCAAGCTCTGCCCACCTGTCTTCCTTATACGGTTTTATCTCCGGCGTATCTTCCGTCAGCGCAAGTTTGAACCTGATGTAAGCATTGGTATGACTGTCAGCGCAATGATGCACAACCTGCAACCCCGACCATCCGCCCGGCCTGTAATTCCTTGCAAGCCCGGCGTTCCCGAGTACTCTGACTGCAACTTCCAGCCTGGCCGGGAATTCCTCGATGGATCTTATCCACCTGCTAATATGCCCGTTTGTTATTTCGTCGGGCAGAGTCAGCTTCCCGATCGGATACCTGAGCTTATCGTCGCTGTCCATTGCTTATCCCGCCGCTTCGTAAGCTTCTTTCAGGTAATCAAGAATCTCGTCAGTTATCTCTTCAACAGCTTCGATCCTGATCTTATGCGTACACATTGAATTGGCGGCCTTAACTTCTTCGAGCTTCCCTTTGCCGGGCTTGCCCTTGAGATTAAGCCCGATCTCAAACCTTGTCTTAGTAGCGGGGATGAGCATAGCAAACTGCTTCTTCCTTCTGAGACTCACATACGCATTCTTCGGAGCCGCTTCAACATCCTTGCCGAACTTCATTATTCTCCCAAGAAGATGGTCATAGATCGGCTTCAGAGCTTCCTTGCCTTTGTACTGCGTCTCAACAGCATCAGCGCCTTTCTCATCTGAGTCTATGAGCGTTCCCTTTGAACTGTGCGCGATCAGATTTGCAAAGCCGTGAGTGAGTCCGTGTTCCTCTTTGAGGAACTTCAACATTTCGCTGTGCTTTGCGAAGTTCTTTGACTTCACTGCCGAAACCCACTCATCGAGCGATTTGCCCGTGTTCTTCCGCAGGTTTTCGATCATTGTCTGTGTTCCTTTATCCATGATGATATTGTTAGAAGATTTGTCCTAAAGTCTCACGCCGTAAAGCCGGCACCACTTAAGCAGGTTGTAGATCTTCCAGAGAAAGTGAGATTTGATTGAAGCATCCGAAATTATTGCATCATAGTTACTGATTATCTCTTTTGAATTCAGCAGCTCTGAAACTCCGGACTGATCACTTCCGATCGTTTCAGTAAAATCCTTTTTAAGTTTCTTCATCCATTTTCTTTCCGGAGTGGGAAAGCCTTTCTTGTCACGCCTCCACGTGATCCCGTCGGGAAGCCTGCCGTTCATTGAATTCCTTAATAACCACTTGCTCCAGCCGTTGTGTATCTTATAAATGCCTTCGGTTTCAAAGAGCATCTTAACCAGTCTGTAATCAAGGAACGGTGTGCGCGATTCGATTGAGAACTTCATCGCATTCCTGTCCTCGTAACGAAGAAGGGAAGGAAGGATGTATGATGTCAGGTCTTCAAACAACTTAACATTGAGATTGTCTGTTGTCCTGAACGACAGCACGCTTCTGTCTTTATGAGATTCAAGAAACTTCGCGGAGTAATACTGCGAAGTGGAACTCTTCACGTTTCCGCCCTTCTGGGTAAGATAATATTTCAATCCCCTTGTTGAAATCTCAAGGCCTTTCCTGAAATTCTTAAGAACTTCCGATAACAGGCTTGCATAGTTTCCGCTTCGGAAGAGATTGGAGTAAAGGAATCCGAAATAGACTTCATAACCTCCAAGTGATTCATCGGCTCCCTGTCCGTCAAGCAGGACTGTAACGCCGTTCTGACGAGCAAGACGCATTACATTCCACTGGGCATATGGAGAAGTTCCTGCAACGGGTTCATCAAGCTGGAAAATGAAATCTTCCGCCTCTGAGGGAAAATCTGCCTCATCCGGAAATACATAATGAGAACTGCAGTTGGATTCCCTTACAATCTGTTCGATGAATTTTCTTTCATCATACATGAGATCATCATAAACCGCTGAAAATGTTTTCTGCCTGTCGCCTATCTGCTGCATCGGCATTCCGTCGCCCGAAAGCATTTTGCCGATGAAATAAGTAATGGTTGAAGAATCGAGTCCGCCGCTGAGGCATGTGCCGACAGGCACATCCGACCTGAGCCTGAGCTTCACCGCATCCAACAGAAGATCGCCGTAGTCTGAGCTTAGAGCTGAAAAACGGCCTGCATCATATTCTCCCAATTGCCTGTTGATCTCAAGGCTGAAATATCTTTCAACTGCGAGCTTGCCTGATTCCGCCCTGATGAAGTGAGAAGGCGGGAGATGCCTGATGCCTTTGATGAAAGTATCCGGTGTGTGATCAACGAAGTTGTTTACAAGGTAGTCATAAGCGATGTCTTCATTGAGGATCTTTGAAAATCCGTTATCATCTCTGAAGTATTCGGTTATTGATTTGAGCTCGGAAGCAAAGACAAATTCATTTTTTCCGTCGAAGTAGTAGAAAGGTTTTACACCGAACCTGTCCCTTGAGCAAAACAGAAGATCCTTCTTAACATCATAAAGCGCGATCGCCCACATACCGTTGAAGCGCTGAAGACAGCCGGTCCCCCACTCAAGATATGAATTCAGTATCACTTCAGTATCAGTGCCTGTCTTGAATTTGTAACCTTTCCGGACAAGCTCTTCACGGATCTCAATGTAATTGTAAATTTCACCGTTGAAGATAAGGCAGACGCTTCTGTCGTCATTGGTAAACGGCTGATGTCCGTTTGATGAAAGGTCAAGTATGGAAAGTCTTCTGAATCCGAATGCAAGATCGAATGCACCGCCCTCCTGTGAGAGGATATGAGATCCCTTTCTTATCTGTGAGTTGTCGTCGTAGCGGTCTTCATAACTTCCCGCTGATGTGTTGAACACCGCATAGCCCTCATCATCAGGGCCGCGGTGGCTTATGATCCTGACCGCGGATCTCAGCCGCGCTGTATCAACGCCTCCGCCGTTCTTACTCAGTACACCGAAGATTCCGCACATTATCTGAAGGCCTTCAGGCGATTATGTGAAGCAATGCAAACACGGTGTCAGGCGTTTTTGTCTTCCGTCTTTTCATCACCGGCAGGCTTCTTCTTCCTGCCTGCAGCGTATCCGATAACCCCTGCGACAAGTATTACACCAAGCACAGCATTTGCCGCCGTACTTACTGTCTTGCCCGTGTAATAAGTCTGAGGTTCGTATCTGAACTCGACTTTGTGATTACCTTTCGGAACTATCAGAGAACGGAGCAGATAATTGGTCTTAAGTATCTCCGCCTCTTTGCCGTCTATGAATGCTTTCCATCCGAACGGCAGGTATATCTCGCTGAATACGACAAGATTATTCCCGCTTGCGTTTACATCATATTCGAGAGTGTGGATATCAGCCTTCACCAGTTTCACCGAAGCGGTTGAATCAGGCTTGTCAACCTTAACACCCGGATCCTTCTCAAGAAATGCCAGCTTGTCCGGATCAAAGCTCATGTCACGGATGCTGTTGAGTATGCTGATGTCCTTGTCAACCTTGTACTCGTCAACGAACCAGTTCTTTGAACCGAATGCATTGTTCCTGTAGATGTTCACACCGTTGCCCTTCATAACCTGCACAAAATTCGTGTCCTGCATCGGCGCGTCTGAAATTGCATACTTCACACCACCGAGAGTAAGGAGCAAAGGATTGTTCCCTCCGGCAATATCAATTGCATCCTGATATATTCTTATCTTCGCTCCGTGATAACCGTTGAATGACTGTATGCCGAAATACGCAAGCGAATTGTCGGTCGCAAGTCCCTGCCCTCTCATCATAGCCACCCTGTACGAATAAGGATCCGTTTCATTCTTTTTCAGCCATGTGATGTAGTCCCTTTCGGCAAAAGCCGTCTTCTCTTCTCCCGGTTCATCCCAATGAAGAGTTTTGAAATTCACATTCCAGAGATCAAACACCGTAAGCAGTATCACGCCCGCAAGAAACATCTTCCCTTTTAATTTGCCGTTCACATAGAAGTAGGCGAGCGCCGTAAGAATTGCAATGAAGAATCCGTGAAGCCGGAGATCGCTGATGATGTTCTCGTATGCTATGCTTGAGATCTGCTTGATATACTGTGAGATCTGCTGTGAATTGGCTCCCTGCTGTTTCAGCTTTTCCGTAAGCGGACTGTTTGCAATAGAAGATGCGTATGAATCCTGAAATCCGAATACCGAGATCAGTATCATGATTCCCGCTACCCCGAAAAATGCATAAGCAACCTTCCTGAACCTCTCCTCTCCTGAACCGGATACCGCCGAATCTACGATTGATTTCAGTCCGTAGCCTGAAAGTATCACAATTGCGATGTTCATGAAGTGGTGTATCATCACCGGCGCGCGGAAACTGCTGAAGAACGGGAAGTAGTAGAAGAAAAGATCGTATATCACCGAAAAATTTCTTCCGAACGACATGAGAAGAAAGAGGAATGTGACGACAGTCATTGCCTGCACCACTGAGTCCTTGCGGAAGTTGTACCAGATGCCGATGAGCGCAAGCACAAGCACAACGACTCCGAAATACATGGGATTGGTGGTAAACGGCATCTGCCCCCAGTAGAGATTAGCCTTCTGCCCCTGCACCTGCACATCGCCGAAACCGTAATAATAGGGAAGAAGGAATGTTATCACTTCGCCGGGACTGAACGACCAGTTGGTTGCATACTCATAGTCCAGCGGCGTGTCGTTTGAAACCTTGGGATCAAGTTTCGCCTCTATGCCGGCTTCGCCTCTGATCGAATACTTGTTGTATTCCTTCATGGTCATAAGCACGTCTGCATTCATTGCAACGGCGATCAAAGCGGCAACAACGAAGAATGCTCCGGCCTTGATCATGCCGGCAATGTTTTGCTTCTGAACTGCTGAATGGATGATCAGATACAACAGATAAATTCCGATGAACAGGTACGAATAGAAAATCATCTGTATGTGATTGGAATTCAGCTGTATGTGAAGCATGAGTGCAAGAAAGAAAAGGCTAAGCAGGTTCTTATAAGAGAACATGCCTTTCTCACCCTTGCTGAATGAATCCACAAGCTTGTCAATTACAAGAAGTATGAACGGAAAGAAGGCAAGCGACAGGACCTTTGTATTGTGCCCTACAACTATCCGCTGAATGAAGTCGGTTGCAAATGTGGCCGCAAGCGCGCAGTACAGCGCGATTAGCTTGTTCCTGAACCTGTTGGCCGCGTAAAAATAAAATCCGATGCCGAAGATCACATAATACATTACGATCGGCAGTACCGTGTTCGTGGAAGAATTTGTGATCGCGCCGAATACGGAATCCCATATGTAGTAGAAGAAGTCATACACTCTGGGATTGAAGCCGATCACGGGAAAGTTGGGCATACCCATGAAGATATGCGGTGTCCAGAGAGGAAACACACCGTTCTTCTTTGCATCATCGAGAAAATTCCTGAAACTGTCGAAAGCTATGTTATCGCTTGTAGCAAAGACTTTTCCGCCGAACACACCGTCTTTGAAGAAGATCAGCACGGCAAGTATGATTATTGCAACATAGATCAGCGAATCGTAACTGCCGAAATCAAATGAATTGTCAGTCTTTTTCTTCAGGGCGGCGGTTCCTGAGGAAACGCCGGAAACCCTTGCCTTAGGTTTGTCTTTTGCCATCAGTCAAGTAAAAATTTGATTAAAATAGTCTATATGCCGTAAAGATTCTAACTACTTAGTTGAGGAAATGCGCCATCCTGCCGCACATTCGGCCCGACTCAATTTATCTTCTCAATTATCCCTGCAAGCGCTTCGGCCTGTTTCCTTCTTGAGTATTTTTTGAAAGTGTCACTTGCATTATCCAACGGCTTTCCGTTCAGCCTGTCTTTGATAAGCCCGAGAATATATCCGGCGATCTGATCTTCCTGATCCCTCGAAAACATTCTTCCGGCACCGCATTCTTCTATTATCTTTGCAGCATCTCCGTCAACCGGCCCTACGGCGATGATGGGCTTTCTTGATGCAAGGTACTCAAACAGTTTGCCAGTCAGAATTCCCTTATCGTCCTTTACCCGCGGGATAAGAAGCCACAGTGCATCACTGGCAAAGAGCATTTCCACCGACTTCTCATGCGGAACCGTAGGCGTGAGCCTGATGCAGTCTGCGATCGAAAGCTCTTCGGCCTTTCTCATAATTGATTCCGAGGGATTTCCGATCAAATGCAGAACCACTTTTACTCCGGTCTGCGACTGCATGACCTTCCTGAGCGCTCTGAGAAACACTTCGGGCTCATAGCTGTCGGCCAAAGTTCCGGTATAACTGATCACGAAGTCTTTCCCCTTCGATGTGCTTTCCTTTCCGAAATCATCCTCATCAAATCCGTTGTGAATGACGGTGATCTTACCGGGGCTGATGTTTTGTGATTTGGCCAGAAAAAGTTTTTTAAGCTCATCACTGACGGTGACAACTGCATCAGATCTTTCAAGGACCTTGAGCTCCAGGCACTTGTCAATGTTCTTTGCATGTGGAAGGTGCATGAACTCATCATAGTAGTATATGTCTGTCCACGGATCGCGAAGATCGGCGATATACCTGATGTTGAATTTCTTTTTCAGTTCAAGGCCTGCAAGCTGTGCCGAGTGAGGCGGGCTGGTGCATATCACGGTATCTATGCTTTCCTTCCGGATCAGCTCTGACGCCGCCTTTACTGCATACCTTACCCATCCCCTCCTCGCGTCCGGAATGAAGAAGTTTCCTCTGATGAATCTCGTTGCTTTCTGTACAAGTCCCGGATTGCTTTCATTTGAAAATCCCGTCGGTATTGATCTTCGCCCTATGATCTTTGAGTATGCATTGAAAGGTTCGAATGTCTGCGTGCGCACTATTGTTGCCGAAGCCGGTACATCCTTTGCGAATGTCTCGTCGAATGAAGGGTAACTTGCGGCCTTCTCATCTACAGTAACAATGAACAGCTTGTATCCGAGACGGGCAAGGTATTTTGAGAATTTCAGAACTCGCTGAACTCCGGCTCCACCGCTCGGAGGCCAGTAATATGTAATTATCAGTATCTTCTTCAATCGTGTTTCAGAAACATGAGATAAAATTCTGCGGACCATACTGCAATAAGGAACAGACTTCCCAATACCCCGGCGATCTTAACCGCCGCTCTTTGACCTAATACGGAAGACACTCCTGCGCTTAAAAGATTTACAGTGCCGATCACAAAGAATGGTATCAGTACATAATGATACCTGGGAAGCCCGACAAACATGAACACTGTGGCTATCCATGCAAGCACAAGTCCCGCTGTAAGGGATCTCTTCTTCATCGGAATCAGTATTCCCCATAAGCCAAGAAGGATCACGGCAAAGTAAGGAACGTTGACCAATGCAAGTATTATCGGGTTCGTTCTGCTGTATGCTTCAGTTGATCCGGTTCCGGGTTGTGCCTCCGCGAAGTAAAGCACGGCCATTCTCTCGCTCGAGAACAAATATCCGATCTTCCTGAAACCAAGTTCAATGAACTTCACGGGATTCTCGCTCATAAACTGCAGAGCCTGCTTCCTGAACTCCCTGTCTGCTTTCAGCTCATCCTTTTCTTCAAACAGGGGGTTGGCATCAGCGGCTTCCTTGTTCCATGTGCCTGTTGCGCGGGGATTGCTTCCTTCCCAAAGCGTGCTTCCTCCCTGAGTGGAAAGCACATATTCTCCGATCGTGATCTTATTGCGGATCAGCCACGGCGTCAAGACAAGCAATGCTCCTGCAGTAAACAGCAAAGCTTTTCGTGCAATTTTCCGTGTACCGGCCGTTTCGGAAACACTGCCCATTGATCTGAACAGGTAAAAGGCCACCGGCACAATGCAAAGAAGAAATGAAGTTCTGATAAGCAATGCTGATGAAAAAAAGAACCCTGAGACGAACGGACGCTTCTGTACTTCATCTCCGTAAACAAAAAGCAGGAACAGCATTGATACAAGTCCGAATAATGTCTCCGTGAGTATTGCCTGCGTGTACAGAATATTGGAAGGGAAGAATGCAAAGATGACCAATGCGATGAATGCGTTGCGCTTGTCAAAGATCTTCCGGCAAATTAGGTAGAAGAGCAATGCCGTTGCAACATCTAAAACGCTTTGAACTATCCTGACGGCTGTTTCGCCACTGCCGAACAGTGCATATATACCCGCAAGGAAAAGCGGATAGCCGGGGACTACAAAAGCTGTCGGATTGCCGTCACGGGCATACTCGCCTGAGAGTATTGACATTGCGAGCTTGTGGTAAGTAAGACTGTCTGAACTGAGCGGCGGTGTATCTATAATGAGCATGATAAACCTTACGGCAAGCGCCGCGGCAAGCACAATAGTTACGCGTGACTTTTCCTGTAATTGTGACACTAAGAATCTGCTTTCGTGTTTTCAGTGTCTTCTCTCATACGCAGTGGAACGTTCCCCGCTGAAACCGCAGAATTCGCATCACCCTTTCTGAGCTTGGATAACTGCTCTGCGATCAGTCCGAGAAGGAATACCATTACTCCGGTCAGCATAAGAAGTGCCGCGCCAACGCTTACTCCTCTTCCCGCAATCATGATCGGAATTCCCCACAGGAGCCCGAGCATAAACATGAGCATTGCTATAGGCAGAAATATCCTGATCGGATTGAACAGCATTACGATGTTGAGTATTTCATGAAGGGTGTCAAATGCCGTTGTGATTCCGATGGTGCTTGCTCCCGATGTTCTCGGCCTAATCCTGATCGGCTCTTCAACCACAAGATTTCTTTCTGCTGTAAACGACAGCGTAAGCACGTCGCTGAATGCCATGCTGTCGGGACAAAGCCGGATGAGCTCCTTTGCTTTGCCTGTCCTGAAAAGTTTCATACCGGAGTTCAGATCGGACACTTGAGTTTCAGTGAGAATGTGCGCGACCTTTCTTATCGCCCACTTTCCTGCAGACCTGTACCTGCCTCCTGCACTGTGATCAGTTCTGCTTCCGACTACAAGGTCCGCGCCTGTTTCTTTTTGCTTCTGGATCAGCCGTGGAATGTCGTCAGGAAAATGCTGACCGTCGGCATCAATTGTTACCGCAAATTCCGTTACAGTATTCTTAATGCCTGTCTTAAGCGCCGCGCCGTAGCCTTTGTTTGTGTTATGCCTTATCACCCTGAGTTCAGGATAGTGAGCGCTCATCGCCTCAAGGATCACCGCGCTTTCATCAGTTGAGCCGTCATCCACCGCGATCATGCGCCATCCCTGCGGGCCGGCAAGATTCAGCACTTCAGGAAGAAAACTTCTCAGCGAACCTGCTTCATTATAGCATGGCATTATTACAGTGAGCCCTTTTGCATTATCCATTTGATCTGCCGATATTCTCTCTCATCAAAACTGCAACCGCATTTGCCTGCGCATCATCCGATTCCCCGAGCTTTTGGGCTACGAGCGCCTGTCTTTCTGGCGGATGATTCTGGGAGAGCTTTTTCTTTCCTTCAAGCCTGCTGATCTTCATCCGGAATGCCCGTGTCCCCTTTACCAGCCCGCTGAAGTAGCTCTCCTCAAGGCCGGCTGTGCTGTAGCCTGAAGAACTGTCTTCGTAATGTTCAACAAGCATGCGCGCGATCTTTGCTTTGCTCTCGAAGTCCTCGATCACATTCAATATCCCGTATGCATGGACCGCAACATAATTCCATGTGGGAACCGCCCGTTTTGTTTCGTACCACGACGGCGACACATAGCAGTGCGGGCCGGAGAAAATTGCAAGAGATTCGCCTGAGATCCCTTCAAACAGATCATTGGCGGCTGAGATGTGCCCGCAGAGTGTGCCGGATTCACCTTCATCCCTGATGAGCATCATCGGAATATGAACAGCTTTGATTCCGGCATCCGTAAATGTTGCAAGTATCCCAAAGCTGTTGTCTTCGATTATTTCGAATATCTCTTCCCGGTCCTTTATGAGTGTATGTTTTGGAATGTACATCAACTCACTCCTTTACAGATACCATGAGCACTCCCGTACCCGTTTCATTTTCAGTGTGTACATCAAGCCACATGAGAATCAGCACAAACCACAATGTGAACAGATAATAGAGCGGCAGGAGGAGAATGAGGAACTTTGAGGCGCCGGCCATAAGTATCGGATATTTTATCCCGAATCTCCAGGAGATCGTTCCGTACTTCCCGTATGTGTATGAGAAGCTCTCAACTTTAATCCCTGCCCGTTCCACTTTTTCGGATATATCCTCTTTTGAATAACCCAGCCTTGCATGCTCTTCTATGAAGCTCTCGTCATCTTCAGAATCCGCATCGCTTCCCCCGAGGTTGGAAGGCGTGTTCACAAGCAGTCTTCCGCCTTTTCGCAGAGCATTTGTGAAGTTCCTGAACACAAGCTCGTCTTCAACTATATGCTCCATTACATCTACGCACAGAATGAAATCAAACTCATCCCTGTAATCCATAGTGGTTAGATCGCCTGTCTGCACCTTCACGTTCTCAAAACCGCATTTGCCGAAGAAGTATCTGCAATCCTCAACCTGATCTTCCTTCACATCCACTGCAAGTATCTTCGACTGAGGAAACCTTTTTGCCATGAAGTATGTGTATTGCCCGAAGCCCATTCCTGCGTCGAGTATGTCCATTACTTTGCCGCGGGGATAAAGCTCCTTCACTTTTTTCCTCACATGCCATGAACGGAGAAACATGAGGTCAAGGAGAAAGTAAAAGACCTTTCTGAGAAACGTGTTCTTTGATACGATATCTCCGAATACTTTCTTTACGGGATCATACTTCATGTTTGCACGGACTCACGGTTTACGTTTGTGTTTACCAGTTTCATTATGTTGGATATGAACTCTTCCCAGCTGTATTTCTTTTTCTCTTCGGCAACGTTCCTGCTGAACTCAGCCTCCGAATCCGTGTCATAATACCTCAATACCGCTTCTGCCACTGCTTTGGCAGAACGCGGCTTCACAACGTATCCTGTTCTGCCGTCGGAAACAACCTCTCCCAGGCCGCCAACGTCAGTCGCAATCACCGGTTTGTCATAGAAGTACGCGATCTGAATTATTCCGCTTTGTGTCGCATCTATGTACGGAAGCACCATTACATCCGATGCGCAGAAGAAGTACCTCACGTCTTCATTTGGAATGTAATCAGAGATCACTGTGATGCGGTCTGTTAAACCCAGTTCAGTAATCATATCATGCGTCGGTTTCTCATCTTCATAAAACTCACCCACGATCAGCAGTTTTACATCAAGCTTTCCTTTAAGAAGTTTAAGTGCATTGATGAGGTATGGCAATCCCTTGTACTTCCTTACATATCCGAAGAACAGAAGCACCTTTTCATTCCCGAGATCTATGCCGTACCTGTTGCGGAGAACCAGCCTTGCCTCCTGCTTGCTCACGCTGTCGCCGAATATGTTATAAACAGGGTGCGGCGAGAGCATGTGCGGCTTGCCTTTGCTGAATTCCATAAGGTCTTTCTCAACGCTTTTTGAATGGATCATGAAATAATCTCCGACCCTGAAGATCAGCCTTATCAAAGTCCTGTCGCCCGGCCTGTGCTCATGCGGAATAACATTGTCGCAAATGAAGAGGACTTTTGCGCCGGTTTTCTTTTTGACATAATTGCATATGGAATAGAATGCCGGCGCAAAGAAAGGTATCCAGAATCTTAGTATCATCAGATCCGGCTTGCTCTGAGCGATCAGCTTCGCAGACTTTCTCCAGTTGACCGGATCAATTGAGTCAATGATCTGAGTGTTCCTTATGCCGGGATCTATGATGTCGGTATTGCTGGTATCCTCCTGCGTCTTGCCGGGAAAGAGAAGCTTAGGATACTGTCTTTTGAATGAGAAGATCTCGACATCGTTTTCCTTGGACAGATAATTCGCAAGAATGCCGTTAAGCTGAGCCATCGCTCCCCGCATAGGATATGCCGTGCCTATTATTGCTATCTTCAAGTCGGAAAAATTTGAGTAAAATAGACTAATTGAGCTTCAATTTCTAAGCAATTAGGTTGTGACTTACACCCGGTAATCAATGGAGTGCAATACGTTTTCCGGAATCAGAAACTGTGGGGAATACAGTTCAAAAATAAAAGTTCTTTCGATTGTCGCAAGAACAACCCGCCCGGCAATGAAGCTTGAAGTCAGATCTATGTACCTGATCTTATTGAAGTGATGCGGAATTGTCCGGCACTGAATCTTTCCGGACTTGCCGTCGGGTTGTCCGGCTCATACAGCCCTGCCTTCAATTAATGTACTGCAGATCCGGTTTATCTCCGCTTCCCTTCTTCTGATGTCAAACAACTCCATGATCCTTCTCCTTGCATCTTCACCGCGCTCTTCAGGGAGATCAAGAGCCGTTGTCAACGCATTTGATATGAGCGACACATCCTTCCTATCAACTATTATGCCCGTGTCTCCGATAATGTCGGGTATCCCGTTTACATCTGAACCCACAGGGACACAGCCGCACAGCATCGCCTCGCACACCGAACTCGGCATACCTTCAAACAGCGAAAGCTGTGCACAGACACGTGCCTTTGAATAAAGTTCGATCAGTTCATCATATGTCACCCTGCCGTGAAGTTCAAGATTGCTTCTGCCGAGTGCTTTCAGTTTGCTCATGTGTTCGTCATTGAGTCCGATAAGTATGAACTTAACATCTCTCATTTTTTCCGAACATTCAACAAGCACATCAAAGCCCTTTCTCATAAACTCGAACCTGTTCGTGATAAGTCCTGCGCTTACAACCGCTCTCTCCTTTGCTGTATCCTTCCTTGCGGCAAATATGCCGCTGTCATAACCAAGCCTGACGGTCTTCATGGGAGTTGAGATTCCGGATATCATGTTCCTGATCCCGTCGCGCAGGGCTTCACGCTCCGGCATATCCGAATATATGTAAGTGTTGATGTTGCTGATCAGACTCTCGTCCACAGGAAGTATCATGGAACAATTCCTGAGCGAGAATGTTGTAAAAAAGCGCCTCATCTTTTTTCTGAAGCTTGAGCTTGTGTAAACTCCCATCTCTATCTCAGGGATGTAAGTGGCTTCGTAACCGCCGGCACAGATCACTGTCTTCTTCCCGAACAGTTTGCCGGCAAGAACGGGGATGAATGAATGATAATCTGCAAACCAGATGTAGATGATATCGTGTGAAGGGATCCTGATAAAGCAACTCAAGAACTGTCGCAACAGCATCAGCAGTATTGCAGCTGACTTCGGAACGTTGACCTCGTCAACATTCACTTCAAAATTCTTCCTGAGAATTTCTATGTCATTGGTCACAAACTTTGCATTTGCATCATGGCGCTTTACAAAAAGGATGCGTCCCTTGCCTTTGGTCATTTCTTCCGGCCAGTAAGGAGAAATATTGCTGAATCGCGCTCCCTCACCCTTGCCGGTGTGAGCTTGTCTTCTATCATGAGTTTGATGTTTCCGAGAAAAGCGATCGGCTTGAACAGCAATCTGCCCGTTGCCCCGGTCATATTCGCAAACGACTCAAAGAAGGCAAGCCGGAGTTGTGTAGGCACGGCAAGCTGTCCAAGCACCGGAACGCAGTCAATCACCTCAAATCCGTGCTTTGCAAAAAGTGATTTCAGGCCGAGGTGAGTCCACCTGTTGAAATCATACGGCGCCGCATGAAACTGCCATGTGCCGTGAGTCGAAAGGAAAAGAAGTCCGTCCTGCTTAAGAACCCTGTTGCATTCGTTCATATACTTATCGTACTCCTCCACATGCTCAAGCACCTGTGAAGATATCACCGCATCATAACTGCCGTTTTCCAGAGGCAGTAATTCTCCGGCACTGAGCTTTATCTCCGCATCGGGATTATCACCGACATCCGCCCCCGTGTATTCATCCGCAACACCTTCAACAATGTACTGATACGGTTTCACTCCGCATCCGTAATCAAGTATCCTGAGCCCTTTCTTTCCGTTCAGATGCTTCGGAAGAACAGCTTCATAGGTCCTTCGCAGGCAGTTGCTGACATAACTGTAAGGATTGAAAACAGTCGGGCTTATGATATCCCTGACTTCCTTCCGCTGCTTCCTGTAATCAAAAGAAGGATAGCCTGTTTCGGTCATATTCCTCTCACCTTTCTTGAATATTTCAAAAAGAATCCTTTGATTGAAGTGATTTCTATCTCTTCGTAGAATCTGAATACAAACAGAATGAACGGGAATGATGCAAGGGCAAGGGTTTTCAGCATGAGTTCGAGCCAGATATTTCCGATATCGAAGAGATAGAACGGAACGGTCAGCACAGCGGCAACTACCGTCATAAGTATCAGTTTGTTCATCTCCCACTTAATGAAGTAATACCTCGGCGAAAGAACATAGATCATCACAACGCAGATCAGGTAAGAGATCACTTTGGCAACAGCCGAGCCGTACATCTGCATTGCGGGGATCAGCAGATAGTTAAGCGCAACATTTGCGGCGGTTGCTATTATATACATCAGAAGTACCATGTTTGTCTTCTTGCTGTGGTAGAAGCTCATGTGCCCGGTAACCTGCATGTTGGTAATCACGAATGTGAGAGCAAGAATTGGAACAACAGGTGCGGCCGCCCAGTAATCGGGATTGAGCGCGAAGACCTTTATGAAATGCGGCGCATAGAGAGAAAGTGCCAGCGCCGCCCATGTAATAATAAACTGTCCGTACGTCACGGACTTGGTAAAGAACCTCGGTCCGTTCCGGTCGTTTATCTTCTTCCAGAAGATCACCGGAAAAGCCATTGCAAAGGGCGCGACTATCAGGAAATTCAGAACACCGGCTATATTGTAGCCGAGTCCGTAAAGCCCAACCTCTCTTGAGTCGGAAAGATAACCGAGTATGAACCTGTCCTGCCCGCTCAGCATCATCGAAACAAAACTCGCAAGCATGAGCGGAAATGCAAATGCCATCACTTCCCTCCCTGCAATCCGGTCAAACCTGAATCTGAAGTAGCCGATCATCATCGGCGAAAGCACGGCAAGCATCATGACCGGTGCAATCAGCTTGGAGATGAAGATCCCGGTGATCTTGTCTTCCGCATAGAACAGGACATACAGCTGTATTGCCATGGATATCACAGTGCTTGAAACCACTACGGCAAGGTAACTTCCGGCTTTCTCGTATATTCTGAGGATGACCAGCGGTATGCCTATCAGTGATTCCGCGAATGATATTCCGAAGCAGATAAGCACAAGTGAATTGTAAACGGGTGAGTCGAACAGCAGTCCCGAAATGACATTGCTGAACATCAGCCCCACTGCCATAAACAGTAAATTGATGAGTGCAACAACTGTGAACACGGTGAAGGACAATTTTCTCCTCTCATCCTCCGATCCTGTGTTTGCCGCCCATCTCATGAGCGCCGTTTCAAATGCAAAGAGCAGGAATGAATTGATGATCTGCCAGAATATTTCAGCTCTTACAACCACACCGTACTGATCAACTGAAAGGTAGAGAGAATAAAGAGGAAAGAGGATGAAGCCGGCAAGCTTAAGCGAGATCCTGCTCAAGCCGTAAACTGCCGACTGCCGTACTGTATTTTTGATGTCGCTAAGCAAGCGTCAAAATATCAACTTTGATTGTCATAAGAAATGAATGTGAATATACATTTACTGCGGATGCGGCCGCCAGTGAAGTGTTGACGAAACAGTCATCAGCTGTAAGATGGTCAAAGCCTAAAAGTTGACTGCCGTGAGTGTAAGATAGAAGTCGCGCGAACCGTCAGATGTGTTTGTCAGCTTCCATGTGAATCCGAGTTCGAACAGTTCAAGTATGTTTGTAAGCGCAAATCCTGTCTCGGCATATATTCCGTCAGAAATGCGGAATCCTTTGTATGCGGAGAAATCTCTGTTTTGTCCTGTGATCTCGTTCTTCATTACATTCACATATCCCGCAAGTCTTATTGATTTGAAGAACGGCACTTTGCTCCAAAGCACGTTGCTGAAATTGTTCCGCAGTGTAAAGTACCAGATCCTGTCGCCGGGAAACTCGTTTATGTGTGTAGAGCCGAAGTTCCTGCCCATGTCAATATGCCCCTGCCGGCTGTTCAGAAATCCCAGCGATTGGTAAGGGACTTCACCGTTTGCATATATCCCTCCAAGCTCATATCTGACATTGAAGATCCGGTTGAAGTAATTTCTTCCGCTGAGTCTTGCATAGAACTTTCTGTATTCAAAGGCACTCTTAAAAAAGTCTTTGCCGGAATATATGAATCCTGCGTCAAGCACAGGAAAGGCATTGTCACGGAATATTGACTCGCTTCCGTCTCCCCAGTCAATGCCGCCGTAATCGTTGACATTGAGTCTCATGTTGAATCCAATCGTTCTTTGCACCCCCTCATTAACAGGAGGATTCAGGCTGAATTCATCCTCCTTCTTTCTTATGCTGAAGTTGGTGGATGTGTAAGCGGTCTTCTGTTCCTCATTCATGTAGCTCATGCCGAGATTCATCTGAGGCATCAGCCAGTAATTTGCGGATACGTTGAATCCGGAAGCATAGTAATAATCATATGCATCGGTCTTGTCAAAGAGGCCGGTAAATGTATTGATGAAAATATCCGCCGACGGGATCTCGCCGTAACTTATCGGAGACAGACTATTGTAGGCTTCGCCGGCAATTTGAAGTTTCCATCCGTCGATCAGCCTTTGGGAATAAGAGAGTCCGTATTTTGTTCTCTTGTCGGAAAAGCCGTAGCTGAAGAATGAGTTGATCCTCGGGCCTCCGAGTGGTTTGTTGTAGTCGAGATTAAATCTCAGTGCGCTTCCTTCCACCCTGTTGAACCTGTAGTAGCTCAGAGGGTTCGTGGAAACTCTGTTGCCGTATGAAATTGAGCCGAGTCCTATGCTGAGTGACTTTGCTTCCTTTTTTGTCTTCTTTTCGATCTCTTCAAACGCCTTGATCTCCTCAGGTGTTTCCCTCAGCTTTCTGTTGCTGTTCCAGTATGCAGTATCTTTGTCGCCCGCCTGCGGCAATACCTTTATCACGTAATTGTCAAACACTCCTGCGGGCGCCTTCTTGTTTATCCTGTATTCGGAGATCACCGAGAGCACTTCAGCATTGAACTTCGCAATGCCCGCAAACGATCCTCCTGCAAAGATCTGAATATCTGTCGGCATCCAGTATCTGTATCCCGTCTTCCGGTCATCGAACGGCAGAAACTTTTGCTGAAACCTGATGTTCTCCACGAGCCGTGGATTTGCCGCTCCATTCGAGTTGAGGTCCACTTTGAGTACGGAGAAGAGACTGTCTGCAACGTAAATTATTCCGTTAAGAAGCGGAGAAAGCTCCGATTTGTTTATCACTTCGATCTTAAAAACTCTCATCGAATCCATTGAAGTGACTCCTATGAGCCTGTAGTCATAGCTTCCGAAAGCATTGTCGGCAACAGGGGTCAGGATCTTGAATTCACCGACATCAATTTCATCATCATAGAAATTGACAAAGAACGGAAGCGCAATTCCCCGTATGATGTTTTCCGTTTCGCGCTTGGATTTTATGATCTGCTTCTCAAGATCGGGTTTTTTAAAGTACCCCACTGATTCCGATTCAAGTATTCCGAAGATTCCGAGATCATCTTCCTTGCCTTCCTTCTTCGATGTATCAACCTTCACGCTCCTCTGATCTGACCTGATCACGAACTTGCTGTAAGCATCATACTCGTATTCATTCAGCTTGTCCCTGAATTTCCTTTTCGTTTCTATCACCTTTCTCATTATCTCGTACGCAGGATCTTCGCCGTAAACATCAATTGTCTGTGTTGTCAGCTCGGCAGGCATGAGATAGATATCTCTCGACGTATTCTGCGCATCAATGAAAATTCTTGCAGTGTCTGTATTATAACCTATGTAGGAAGCAATAAGCTCATGCGCCCCGCGGGCAAGCCTGATAATGTAGTTGCCGTCCGCGTCAGCCGTTGTGCCCGCATCTGTGCCGGCTACTCTGACTGTCGCAAACTCCAGGCCTTTGTTTGTCTTTGAGTCAATGATCTTTCCGGACACTTCATAGTTTTGCGAGCGGGAGTAACCGCAGGAAAGCAAAACAATGGCTGAGGCTATGATGAAAGATTTCATTCTTCAGGGTTTGCTTATTATGAAGATCTTTTTTTGTTCAATTCCATACGCAGGGTCATAACTGAATTCGATCTCATCAACTTTCTCCTTTCCTATCCTCTTCCTGAGGTTCAAAACTTCTTCCCCGGTATCACCGCCTTTGATAAATATCATTTTTCCGTTTAAGGAAACAAGCGGCTTGGCCCAATCGTAAAGCATCTCAAGCGGCGCAACCGCTTTTGCAGTAACAACATCAAATGTATTCTTAAATTTCCTGTCCCCGGAGATCTGCTCTGCCCTGGCGCACACGGCGGCCGTATCACCAAGCCCTAGTTCTTTCACAATATCGCCTAATGCCGTTATCTTTTTACGGATTGAATCTATCAGAGTTGCCTTAATTCCGGGATATATGATCTTCAGAGGTATCCCCGGAAATCCGCCGCCTGTGCCTATATCGGCTATTGACTCATTTCCTGAAAGCGGCACCTTTGTCAGAAAAAAAACAGAGTTGAGCACATGATCTTCGATGGATCGGCATTTTCTCGAGATCAGGTTCAACTTTGAATTCCAGTCCATAAGCTGTCTGTTGTACTCTATGAACTGAGGCATGAGTTCCTGAGAATTGAGCTTCAGCTCATCTGTAATGAATTTTTGAAGTCGTTCCAATGATCAGAAATTGATTGCCTGACTGCACACTCTGCACAGATACAGAAGTTTACGGATTCAAAAGGCGTTCACAAAATAAAAAAGGGTGCTTTCTGTGAAAACACCCTTAATAATATCAGAGAGGATTTGGTTCCTACTTAATGATCCTCATCGCATAGAATGTTCTCCAGACAAAGAACAATGCTATAGCGAGGAATACGATCCCGATCACGGGAGCCGAGTCCCTGAACTGCTCTGTGATTGCGATCTCCATTGCCAAAAGTCCGAAAAGCGTGGTGAACTTGATGATCGGATTGAGAGCAACAGATGAAGTATCTTTGAACGGATCGCCCACTGTATCGCCTATTACTGTTGCGTCATGAAGCGGAGTGCCCTTTTCCCTCAGGTCAACTTCAACAACTTTCTTGGCATTGTCCCATGCACCGCCGGCATTGGCCATGAAGATGGCCTGGAACAATCCGAACACTGCGATAGAGATAAGATAGCTCACGAAAAATGCCGCGGGATCGTTGCTTCCGGCAGGAGCCGACATGAACGCAAATGCCAGTGCAAAGCAGAATATCGCAACGAAAATGTTGAACATTCCCTTTTGAGCATACTTTGTACAGATGCCCACAACTTCCTTCGATTTCTCCGTTGAAGCGCTGAGCGAAGCTGTTTCGTCAAGATTGATGTTCTTCTTGATGTACTCAACAGCGCTGTATGCGCCTGTTGTTACAGCCTGTGTGGATGCTCCGGTGAACCAGTAGATCACCGCACCGCCGGCGAGGAATCCGAGAATTGTGTACGGATTCAGAAGATTAAGGATCTCTTCGGGCTGAACTCCAAGCACATTCTTGAGAACCAGTATCAGTGAGAAAATCATTGTGGTTGCTCCAACCACCGCTGTTCCTATAAGAACCGGCTTTGCTGTTGCCTTGAATGTATTTCCCGCGCCGTCGTTCTCTTCCAGATACAGTTTTGCTCTTTCCCAGTCCGGTTTGAATCCGAAATCCTTCTCTATTTCCTGTCCGTTCTTTTCCTTGTTCTCTTCAATGAGTGAAAGTTCATAAACAGACTGAGCGTTGTCTGTTACCGGACCGTACGAATCAACTGCAATTGTTACAGGCCCCATACCAAGCATTCCGAATGCAACAAGTCCGAAAGCGAAGATGGCCCTGTAGTCCATCATCTCTGTGGGTATTGAGTTGGAGGCTATATAGGCCGCATACATAAGCACAAAGAACACCATGCCTTTCCAGAATGCAGAGAAGTTACCTGCAACAAAACCGGAAAGGATTGTCAGCGATGCTCCGCCCTCCCTTGAAGCCGTAACAACTTCCTTAACGTGCTTTGATTTTGGTGAAGTGAAGATCTTCGTAAACTCCGGAATCAGTGCTGCTCCGAGTGTTCCGCAGCTGATTATTATTGACAGCGTTATCCAGAGATTATTGCCAAGGTGACCGATGTAAAAATTGGATACAACAAACGTTACAATTATTGAAATTATCGACGTGATCCAAACAAGTGATGTGAGGGGCGCCTCAAAATCAAGATTGTCAGCATTTGAATACCTGGCTGTGGATATTGCCTTGTTGATGTAAAACGAAACTATTGAAGTAATGATCATCAGTATTCTCATGAAGAAGATCCACACCAGAAGTTCCGCCTGAAGGTTGATATCGCTGATGGCAAGTACAATAAAGCTGATAAGCGCAACACCCGTAACACCGTATGTCTCAAATCCGTCAGCTGTCGGGCCAACCGAGTCACCTGCATTGTCGCCCGTACAGTCAGCAATAACTCCCGGGTTTCTCGGGTCGTCTTCCTTGATCTTAAAAACAACTTTCATGAGGTCTGAGCCGATATCTGCGATCTTTGTGAAGATACCTCCGGCAATCCTGAGAGCCGAAGCTCCGAGTGATTCACCGATCGCAAATCCGATGAAGCTCGCGCCTGCATATTCTCTCGGAACATACAGGAAAATTATGAGCATCATGATAAGCTCAACGCAAATGAGAAGAACGCCGATGCTCATTCCCGCTGTAAGCGGAATGTTGAGAAGCTTCAGCGGCTTTCTTTCAAGCGATGCAAATGCCATTCTGCTGTTTGCAAGAGTGTTCATCCTGATGCCAAACCAGGCAACGCTGTATGAACCAAGAATACCGACGACTGTCCATCCGAGGATGAGCAATACGCCTCCCGCTGACTGGTGCTGAAGATATCCGAAATAGAAGGCAATACATGCGGCAATGAATACGAACAGAATTGCAAGGAACTTGCCCTGCTGAATGAGGTAAGTCTTGCAGGTTTCGAATATCACCTGCGCAACATCAAGCATTGACTTGTGCGCCGGCAGCTTCTTCACCTTAAGGAACTGGATGACTCCGAACACAAGCCCCAAAAGGCAAACCACGATTCCGTAAGTGAGCAGGCTGTTCTGTTCAGCGCTCAGCTCCGGGATCTTCAGGTCGGCTTCGCTGGCCATGGCGGTCAGCGGCCCCAGAAGCAGGATTAAGCTTAAGAAAAATTTCTTCATTATGTTTTTTTTGATTTCATGTTGCAAAAAAAATCCCAATAACTTCTGATTATTGGGAAGCATATAAGTGTTTCTTTACTCTATGATCCTTCGGTGTTTTGGCTGTCTTTGTCTTCTTCAAGATGTGACCTGTTGAATGAATTCATTGTGCTTGCAAGTCCGTTAACAGCAAAATTCTCCGCACAGTCAGCGTAAATATTTATCATCTTTCCTATCAATTCAAACTCGTCTTCGGTAAACTCGCCAAGCACAAAGTCCACATATTCGTCCTTTCTGATGTTACCTTCCCTTCCGATCCCCAGCCTAAGTCTCGCATACTCTTCTGTTTCAAGTTCATAAGCAATGCTTGCCAAACCATTGTGTCCGCCGTCACTTCCTCTTCCCCTGATTCTTACAGTCCCGAGCGGAATCTGAAAATCATCAACAATCGCAAGAACATCTCCCTTTGGGACACTGTATCTTTCCATGCATTCCTTTACGGCGGTTCCGCTGTTATTCATGTAGGTCGTCGGCTTAATGAGAATTATCTTCTCTCCGCCGAGTTCATATTCAGCTTCGTACCAGTCGCCCTTGCCGGGCCTGAGTTTCAGGCCGTGCCTTGCGCAGAGAGCGTCTATCACAAAGAACCCTATGTTGTGCCTTGTTCTGCTGTACCTTGTTCCGGGATTTCCAAGCCCTGCAATCAGTTTCATGAATCAGCCCGGAATGCAGGATCGGATTACTCTTCGTCTTCCTTCTTGCCCTTTGAAAGAACTTCCGGTTCAGCCGGTCCTTCTTCAGCAGTTTCGGTCGTTTCCTTCACAACGGTCGGCGGTACCACAGCCGCTACAACAGCGTTCTCATCATTCAGTATCTTCACGTTTTCAATCTTGATATCGGAGACTTTGATGGAATCATTGATTCCAAGGCCGGATATCTCAACGTCAATGTGAGAAGGAATGAATTTCGGGAGGCACTGAACTTCCAGTTTATGCAGTACATGCTGAAGCACTCCGCCTTCCTTAACGCCGGCGGCGTTTCCGGCAAGGTGAACGTTCACTTCTATAGTGATCTCTTCGCCTTCTTTAAGGGCTATCAGGTCAAAATGAAGAGGCCTTTCGGTAAGGGGATGAAACTGCACATCCTTCAGGATGCATGGAAACACATTGTCCTGAACCTTCAGATTTACAATGTTGGATTCCGTTGTATAAATGACCGGCCTGAGGTCATTCAGACTGGCCGCGATGCTCAATCCATCAACTCCGTGGCCGTAATAGATTCCCGGGATCATGCCCTCTCTTCTCAATTGGTTCAAAGTGCGATCCTTGAATTCTTCTCGTTTGCGGGCAATTAGGGTTATTTCTGACATGATGCGAAAAATTTAAAAATGAACTACAAAAATAGCCCAATAGGCTAAAATTATCAATCGAATTTTTGGTGACAGGAAGACTTGCAGTCTTATGAGGAAATTCTGTACCGGGAGAGGGACTTGAACCCCCGACCTACGGATTATGATTCCGACGCTCTAACCAGCTGAGCTATCCCGGCATATGGCAATTGATCAAATTAAGATTATGAAATGTCTTATTCAATGACCTAAGAGAGTCCTTTTGAATAACGCCGCACATCTCAGCCTCATAAGATCGTATAGCACAAACCTGACTGCTGGGCTCGAAGTTGCTGTTGCTCAGTGAGATCCTGCTTCACTCAGAAAGGCCCTAATCATTTCTAATCAATTGAATAAACTTGCTAATTTTGATAACTTGACCAAAATTTATTCGCCTTCTTAGAGTGAGATTGTCCTTAATCACAACCCTCGTTCCGCTTGCCTTACTGCTTCTTGCCGGTAATGCAATCTCCCAGGATAAGTGGTGGAAAGATAAGAAATTCAAGAATGAGGGCCAGAGAGCTAAGTATGAACTCTGCAAGAAAACGTTCACAGATGTGTCAAACGGTTTCAATTACGGAAATGAGGGAAGCATCAGTCAGCATGTTTCATCTCTCATATATCTGAACATCTTCGGAAATGAGATGGGGTTTTATAACATCTCTCAGGCCGAGGCAATTCTGACAGCATTCATGGATAATTTTCCAATTGAAAGGTTTGAATACAGCAGCTCCACACGCTATAATAATTACGCCTCTGCAATCGGCACCTATGAATACAGAAAAGGCAGCATAAAGAGCTCCTTCTCGGCCACCGTCAGCCTGAAGTACAAAGACAGGGAATGGTACGTTGACCAGATCGTCATCAACTGAGTCATCCCATTCTTACCTTGAAACTGCAATTTCAAACTTCTCGATTTGCCTCTGCAGGAATCCAATAATGCATACACACCCGCCGGACTGAAGGGAAGCAGGACAAACAAAATCATTCTGGTCTCCATTGCCATTCTGCTCTTATGGGCGGCCGCCGTTCATTTCTCCGCGCTCTATGTCAAAGACAATTCAATAAAGGAATTTGACTCTATCAGCAGGGAGACCAATACTGCAAACAAGGAATACTGTATTGGCCTGTTTGATAAGACGCAGAAAGATCTTGTCAGCTTTGCGGGAGAACTGGCATCCGGTGAGAGCATAAGAAGGAGCATAGAAAGAAATGACATCCGGAAGCTCTTCGAGGAAATCATGCTTGCCAATGCTGACAATTCTTACCAGATAGAAGTGTATAACTCCAAACTGGAACTCCTCGCCTTTTCCGGCCGCAAACTTGATCCTGACATTTACACACTGCAAAGAGCTGTGAAGTCAGGCAGATTCACTGTTATAAAGGAACTTGGATTTTTCACCTATCTTATCTCCTATACGCCGGTCTTGTCTGAAAAAAAGAACGAGCCGGCGGGAGTGATCGCATGTGCAAAACTGATCGAGGTCAAGGAACCGATAGGCAAGGCCTATTACGAAACAGCAAGTCTGCTCGGTATGTTTGAAAGCCATTCTCACTCAAAGGCCGTGCTTAAACCCGCCGATCCTATTTCCGGAAGGATCGTGTATGACAGCCTTTCAATGGCGGGCAGTATCAGAGTGGAGCTTAAGGGCACTGACAACAGCACAATTGCTTATCTCTTTCTCAGTGATTACAGCAAGATCGTTCATGTACAGAATATAGAGGCGCTTGAGGCAAAACTTGTTTCCGGCATTGTCTTCGCTATTACGATGCTTGTGCTGATCCTGTATTTCAGCTTATCCACAGGGATCCGAAGCAGGCTTCTGAAATTCGCATTGCTGATCGCAATACTCATTCCGATCCGGTATGTATGGATACGCTTCGCGTTTCCTTCCGCTTTAATGCCGCTTGAGATATTCAGCCCCGGTGATTACGCCTCGACTTTCGGAAACGGGATCGCGCGTTCGCTCGGAGATCTGTTCATCACATCTTTCTTTCTTCTCTCCGTTGCAGTTTACGGATTCTATATCACTGTAAAGGATTCAAGTTATGCATCGCTCTTGTCATCGCAGGAAAGCAAGCGCATATCAATGGCTAAGATTTCAGGAGCGCTCGTTCTTTACTTTGCCGCAGCATTCTCATTCGGAACGCTCTTTCAGAACATTGTCAATGACTCGAACCTGCAGTTCTTTGACAAGGGAAGCGTGATCCCCGGGCCTTCATTGTTTACAATGAACCTTGCCCTGCTGTTCATTGCCTTTTCGATGTTCCTGTTTCTCATTTCACTGGTGATAATATGCAACAGGAAACTTGTCTATAATGTACTGTCAAATTACAGATACAGGAAGTACAGTTACATGCTTCTCCTTCTGGTGATTCTCGGCATGAACTTTCTCCTGTCCGCAATCCTGAAAGACTCCGATCCTGACTGGTTCTACAGACTGCTTGTCATCATTCTTAGCAGTACAATGGGCATTTACCTCTCCAACAAGCTTTACCTATCAAAAGACTACAATGCTGTTTCTCTGAAGAACCTCTCAATACTGGTGATCTTCTGCCTGATCACTGTGCCCGGAATTCTGCTTGACAAGCTTACATCGCAGGAGACCCGGTTTGTGGAGCTGATTGGGAACAGGCTTGCAGAAGACGAAAGCGACAGGGTCAAGTTTCTGCTGATCACGGAGCTTGCAAAACTTGCCGACAGCAAGAAAATTGAATCTGACCTCAATGTAAAAAGCAAACAGCAGGAACTCGCATTTTCCGTTTGGGGCGAAAGCAGTTTCAGCGAGGAGAGCTTCAACACTGCCGTGATCGTAACTGATACAAACAGAAGGATCAAAAGCGACTTCGTGTTTGGTCCCGCAAACATAAGGCCTGACTCTGTGCTGGCTTATGTTGAAAGGTCATTGTTTCGTAAGCCAAAGACGGTAACCGAAACCGGGGGCGATACAACGGAATTTGCTGATTCTCTTCTTGCCGGAGGAGAAGAAGAGATGGAAGAGTTTGAAGAAGAGGAACCGGGCAATCTCATTGAAGCCGACAGGATTACAGTCATCAAGAATGATCTTGGAAAATACTACGCGGGGATTGTGCCGCTTGAGATTCTCAGCCTCAGAAGCACGTCATTTGAAACGAAGCTCGGTTATATAGTAATGGCAGTGGAGTATGACTCAAAGAACTATCTGATGCAGTCCTCGTCTCAGCTTTTCAGAAACTACTCGGGGGACAAGCTCTTCGACAAGCTGATCTCAACTCCGGTCATTACGGAATACATAGGCGGCGAGATCACCGGCTCCACAAACAGGGACATCTCAAAGGAGAACACCACTTCCCTGAATGCATTCATGGAATCCATAAAGAGCAAGCCCGAAAAATCCGGTTGGCGGTATGAGATGATCAACAACGAAAAGTACAGGACATTTTACATCATTGCCGCACCGGAAGAGATTACGCTTGACGAAAGGGTCTTTGCGATAAGCCTCAAGAGAAATGACGTGAAGCTTATCGTATTCTTCTATCTGAAATTCATACTGTTCACTGTAGCCGTTTACCTTGTTGCGCTGGCGATCATTGCGCTGATAATGCTTCCGAGACTCAGAAATCTCCGGCTTAACTTCCGCGAAAAGCTGTTTGCATCATTCCTGCTGGTATCGGTCATTCCTATCGTTCTGCTTGCCGCATACACAAGGTCTTTCATTGAGAACAAGTACAGCATAAATTTCCGCGACCAGCTGATATCCGATCTCAGTCTCGTATCGCAGAACATAAAGAGCGGTCAGGCGGGGATAGGAAGATTCGACAGCCTTGGAGTGGAGGGAAACAACATACTTGCAAAATCAATACAATCGTCAGACAAGAATTTCAACATCTTTGCAAAACACCGCCTTGTGGCCACAACCGACGAGGAGCTTTACAAATCGGACCTGCTTGACACCAGGGTTGATGCAGATGCTTTTTACAATGTGTATGTGATGAAGAGGGATTTTTATTCGAAGACCAAAGACCTCGGTCCGTATTCATTCATAGTCGGATACAGGCCGCTCTTTGATTCACGCAACAACATAGTGGGGCTGATCTCTTCACAGACGGTTTACAAGCAGAACCTCATGAATGAAGAGCTCACTGAAATCCTCACGTTCATTTTCGGAACATACTTCATTGTGATCATACTTTTGCTGATACTTGTAACATACATGACAGAAAGGATCTCCAAGCCGATCGAGAGGCTTCAGCTTGCAACGGAGAAGATCGCCAAGGGCGAGAGCAATGTTGAGATCGATTCTCACAGCAATGATGAGTTGGGAAAGCTTGTAGAATCATTCAACAAAATGTCGCATGAGCTTGAGAACTCAAAGAAGCAGTTGAAGAGGGCCGAGCGCGAGGCCGCATGGAGAGACATTGCAAGAAGAGTTGCTCATGAGATAAAGAATCCGCTTACTCCCATGAAACTTTCCATACAGCATCTGCAGGAAATTTACTCATCGGGAAACAGGGAGGAATTCGAATTGCTTCTTGCCAAGACAAAAGACATCATAATTAAGGAAGTGGATAAGCTTAACAGGATTGCAACTGAGTTTTCAAATTTTGCAAAACTGCCGGGAAGAAAATACGAAGAAACCGATCTGAATCAGATCATAGAAGAGGTTGTCTCTCTCTATGAGCGGGCCAATAACATCTCTTTTGTAAAATCGCTTGACCCGGCTGTTGGAAAGATCTGGGCAGACAAGCAGGAACTCAACAGGGTGTTTCAGAATCTCATCAAAAATTCCATGCAGGCAATTGAAGACCGCGGAACCATTGAAGTGAAGACATATTCAGGTAACGGCAGGATAGTGGCGGAGGTAGCCGACACAGGCGCAGGAATTGATCCCGAGACTCTGAAGAACCTGTTCGAACCAAATTTCTCAACCAAGTCAACGGGTATGGGGCTCGGGCTTGCGATAGCAAAGAAGAGCCTTGATGACATGAAAGCTGAGATCAGATTTGAGAGCCGGCCGGGAGAAGGGACCAGGGCGGTGATCAGATTCATCCCTCTGAACGGAAACGGCATCTGAGTGAAAAAGCAACTGCTTATCGGACTACTGGCGATGGCCGTCTGCTCGGTTATGATTTCATGCGCAAATCAGCTTCCGCCGCCGGGCGGCCCTGATGATACAGACGCGCCCGAGATTCTCGAAGTATTTCCGAAACCCGGTTCGAAGAACTTCCGGGGAAATGAAATAGTGATAAGATTCAATGAGTATGTGGACAAGCGGAGCTTTGCAGATGCATTCAGAATCTATCCCGAACCCGCGGGAGTGCCGGACATCAGCTGGAGCGGCAAAGATGCCTTCATCCGTTTTCCCCGGGCTCTTGAAAAAAACACGACCTATGTGATCACATTGGGGAACGACCTGAGGGACATCCGCGGCGGTAATGCGCTTCCCGCTCCCGCAGTGTTCGCATTCTCCACCGGCAGCAAAATAGACTCGGGAACAATTTCCGGGAAAGTTGTTGCCGATAAGCTTGACCGCGTAAGGATACTTCTGTATAAGACGGACGGCCAGCGAATTCCCGACCCTTCCGGAGACAAATCAGATTATTCCGTACAGCCGAACCAGGCGGGAAGTTTCATCTTTCCGTACCTCCCTGACGGCAGGTACAGAGTTTTTGCTGTTTATGATGATGACCGGAATTCTTTGTGGGCAAAGGATATTGAGAAGATCGCCGTTGCAAATATGGACATTGACCTGAAGAACGGAAGTTCCGGTGAGAATTCAGTGCTGATCATGGAGAATATCTTTCAGGAGCCCGGCAGTCCGGAATTACTGAATAGCCTTGCCGGCGATTCCACCGGAAGAGTGTTTGCCGGTACGGGATCGGGCGACAGCATTATCAGCGGTACTTCGAAGATCTATCTTCTTTTCAAAGGCCTTTCTGCCGGCAAGCAGGACATTGTCCAAAGCTTAACACTTTTTGACTCTGCATCTGCCAGACAGTACAAACCTGTATTCAACTGGCTCAGCGATTCCCTTCTCGAAATTTTTTCTGCGGAGAAGTTCAGTCCGGGTTCAGAGATCTCTTTGACAATTGATCTTGCCAACACTTCAGACGATCTCAGGTACGAAAGGTCATTCAAGGTAACCGACAAACCTCCTTCGGTATTATCCGGAAGCGTTGAAGGCGCGGGGGCAGAGATGGAGAATGTAATTATCGTGTTAGCAAAGAAAGGTTCAAACGAGCCGCCGCGCATCTCTGAAGCTGATGCCGAAGGGAGATTCAGTTTCTCCGGGCTTCAGGAGGGTGAATACCGTCTGATCGCCTTCATTGACTCAAACGGCAACGGCAAACCCGATGCAGGAAGCCCTGATCCGTTCACTTTTTCCGAGAGGATCGTTGTTTACGACAGAGAGCTGAACATCAAAAGCGGATGGAATGTCGAAGATGTAAGGATTGCTTTTGGCTCTTCTCCAAAGTGAATTGTGATCTGAGCTCTACCCTGCGGCTTGCATCTCCTTAGTGATCTTCAGTGAAAGTTCATTGAGCAACAGTTCGGGAAATATGTTCCGGTCAATATCCTGAACTGCTTCTTCGATAAGTTTTACGACAGCATAGTTATTTATGCTGAAGTTGGATGCAAATTTTCTGAGCCTCTCCAGCTTGTCTTTATTGATCACGTTCACCTCATTTCCGGATGATACAAGCGCGGCATCCCTGAACCAAATCGTAAGAAGCGAAAGGAATCGCTTGATCTTCTGCTTGTCTTTGGATGCGATCACAGAATCTATTTCTTTTCCCGCCGCAAGGTGCCTGCCCGTAACTGATGAAGCGAGAAAACTGATCGCCTTTTCCCTCAGTTCAAGGAAGTCCTGTTCAACTATCTCCCTGCAGGAACTGATACTGCCCTGTGACAGCGCGGCATAGAATCTGCTTGCTTCTTCCTCAAGTTCAGGATGCTCTTTCTTGATAAAAGCATAAACATCTTCATCAGAAAGCGGATCAAATCTCAGCAACTGGCATCTTCCGATGATAGTGGGAAGCAGGGAGTTGATCCTTGATGTTGTGAGTATCAGGAGATTGTCCTCAGGCGGCTCTTCAAGAACTTTGAGAAGTGCATTTGAACTTTGCTGATTCATTCTGTCCGCCTGCGAGATCATGAACACTTTCTTCTTCCCTGAATAGCCGGTAAGCGATGCCTGGTCCTTTAGCATCCGGATGCTTGATATGCGTATGTCATTGGCACCCGGAATATTTATTATGTGATACTTGTCTTCTGCCTTGCGCGCAAGCTCGCTAAGATAGATCTCCGCATCCTCCTGCTCAAGAGTGACAAGTGGATCCTTGTCTTCGCTTTCGTTCCTTCCGGCGGGAAGCGCTGTTACAAATCTCATGAGCGGCGGCCGAAGCAATGAAATGTCCCTGCAGTTTCTGCATGAGCCGCATGCATTTACTCCGTCAACCGGCGAGTCGCAATTGACAAGCATTGCAAACTCCACAGCCGCTGCATCTTTACCTGTACCTTCCGGACCGTGAAAGAGCATAGCATGAGGGATCCTCTTTTTACTGAACATGTTCATGAGGATCTCCTTGGGCCTTTGTTGTCCTATAACGTTATTCCACATATTATCAGAATGTATTGCCTATGCCGAATTGAAAGTTGTACTTATCCCTGAAGTTTGCACCGGATCCGAAGATCCAGTTAGAGCCGCCCACAGGCCCCGGCTGAGGGTCATATATCTTGAAACCCACATCAAATCTGATCGCCCCTATAAGCGTATAATACCTGATGCCGGCTCCTGCAGCAACCGCGATTTCGTTGATCCTGAACTTCTGTATCTCCGACCAGACATTTCCGACATCAATAAAAGTTGCAAAACCCAGATCTCTGAAGTAGATGTTGCTTGCCCCGAGAAACGGCCTTATCCTGTGCTCCACGGAGGATTCCAGAAGAAAATTTCCTCCGATATCCTTGTCATTCACTATTCCGAGCTGTCGGGCGCCCCAGCCTCTCACGCTTGAACTTCCCCCGCAAACAAATCTTTCATCGCTCGGAACCCTGTCACCGCTGATCTCCTGACCGTTGAAGTTGAATGTATTGTCGCCGTACTCAAATATGGAGCCGACATAAAGCTTTGTGGCCAGCGCAGAAGGAACCTGGAATTCCCTGTTGCTGAGATTGAAATAGAATGACGCAAGTGTGGTGACCTTGAAGTAACTGTTGATGTATGCATTTATGAACTGCTTAAAAAGCCCTGACATCAGGCCGGAATCTTCAAAATCATACGACTGGAAATTCCCCTTAAACGGAAACTGGATGTTGTTGACAGAGTTGTGGATCAGTCCGAGCGCAAGTGTCGAGTTTATTGCATTCAGAGAGAAGCTGTTTATTATCAATTCCTCACTCTGCAGATCCTCCTTCAAAGTGATGTTGTCATAATCGGTTTCCCACGAACCCACGATCCTGTTCAGATAAGTGTATGTCGGAAGTTCGTGTGATACGGAAAACAGATTGGTGAGTGTGCTTGTAGCGCTTATCTCCTCCGAAATATATTTAAGGCCGATGTTCCAGCTTCCCGATGTGTTCTTGTTTCCGAAGAGGAACGGCTGAAACAAGGTATTGATCCACTCGCCGCGGTAATTCTCTACTGAGTTGTAGTACCCTCGGACTGCGGTAGTAAGCACTCTGCCGCCTCCGAAGAAATTCTTGTCTGACAGCGAGATACCCGCTCCCGCATAGAGATAATTTCTGAAGTAGTAAGTGAAGATCTCCGGCACAAGCTCATACTTCTTTGATACGAATATATCGATCTTCAGATTTATTATCCTGCTTGCGCTGTCTATACCGGCAAAGTTTATCCTTGGATTTTCGAGAATGGACATTTTGGAGAGATTGATCTCGCTCTTCACGATCTCCTCCTTGCGGTAGATCTGTCCCTGCTTGTAAGACAGTTCTCTTGTAATATCGTTGAGCGTAATGTTGTATTTCTCACCCCTGAAACTGACCTTAGTAGTTCCGAAAGTGTAAGTGAGCCCTGTCTTGAACGGGAGATTTATGTTGACCTTGTTTATCATCTCCGGAATGTTGGACTCAATCTTCAGGACTTCCGGGCTTCCTGCCTCTGCAAGCGCATAGCCGTTATTCTGAAGCACGTCAACTATCCTGAGGATCTCCTGTTTCAGTGTGTCCCGTGAATAATAGCCGCCTTCGTAAGCTTTTCTGTCGCCGGGCTGTAAGATCTTGCCTGAGATTTCGCCTGAAACATCTTCAAGCCCTTCAAGTGTGAGGGTGTTAATCCTGTACCTGCTGCCTTCACTGATAGTGAATGTTTCATCCACTTCAAATGAACGGTAATCAAACTTCAGCGCCGTATCAACTTTGACGTCGAAAAAGCCGTTATCGAAATAATATTTCTTCACCCTTTCAATATCCTGCACGAATGTTTCATAGTCAAACTCATCGCCTTCCTTCAGTGCCATGATGCCCCTGATCGTTTCCTGCTCGAATGAACCTGCTCCGGAGAAGAGGATATTGATATCGTCTATTTCGAATACATCATTGTCGCTTTGCGCGACGGCAGGATCGCAAAGCGGCAGTAACAGAAGCAATGAAAGGAAGAGACTGTATAAATGATTCATCCACAAAAAAGAAAGCCCAATAACCTGAGATTATTGGGCTTAAAGATCAACAATATCGATTCAGAAGTCCTTGCTTTCTTCGTCATAGAAGAAATCCTCGTCAGTGGGATAGTCGAGCCAGATCTCTTCAATGCTTTCGTACGGCTCGTCGGTGTCTTCCAGGTCCTCAAGATTGTCTACAACTTCCTGAGGAGCACCTGTCCTGTTTGCATAGTCAATCAGTTCGTACTTATTGGCCGGCCACGGGGCATCGTCAAGATACGATGCGAGTTCAAGAGTCCATACCATCTTCTAATCAGCCTCCGTATTTAAGATTTTTGGGATATCGGAAATTTTGGCAAATATCAAAAACGACATATGAAAAGTCAATCTCTTAATCTTGGATCGAGCGCATCTCTGAGCCCTTCACCGATGAGATTGTATGTTACAACCGCAATGAAGATCATAAGCCCCGGGAAAATAGCCAGCCACCATGCGTTTGAAGCGCTTCTTGCCTCGTTCAGCAGTGAACCCCATGTAACTGTTGTAGCTGCAACGCCGAAACCCAGAAAGCTAAGAGCGGCTTCTGTGAGGATCGCTCCTGCTATGGCAAATGCGCCGGAAACAAGCACCGGAGCTATCGCATTGGGAATCACATGCCTGAAGATTATCTGCCGGTTCGGAAGCCCTATCGAAGTTGCCGCAGTCACATATTCCATGTTCCTCACCTTAAGCACCTCACCTCTTATCAGCTTTGCGTCTCCCGTCCAGGAGGTGAGTCCGATAGCCGCCATGATGTATAGTATACTCGATCCGTAAATTGCCACAATAGTTATGATCAGGAAGAATGTAGGAAGTGTCATCATGATCTCAACGAACCTCATGATCACGATATCAACCGCTCCGCCGTAATAACCTGCAAGGGATCCGAGTATTATACCGATGAGAAGGGCGATCCCTGCGGCAACAAATCCCACTGACAGCGAAACCCTTGAGCCGTGAACAATTCCGGCAAGCAGGTCCCTGCCTATCGGGTCTGTGCCAAGGTAATGATCACCGCCCGGCGGATTGAGACTGTTTGACAGGTCTATTTCTCTTGAGCCGTAAGGTACGGGAGTCCAGATTACGCTCTCAAGCTTGCCTTCATCTTCCAAAGTCTTCCAGTTCACATTTATAAGGTCGGGATCCCACTTGCTGATGCCGAGGTCATTAAGATAATCTTTTACCACGGGGAAATACGTCTCCCCTTTATAGACTGCATACAGCGGTTTTGAACTTGCAATGAAATCGGCAAAGACGGCAATGATCACAAGGGCCGCAACGATATACATCGAGATCATGGCAAGCTTGTTCTTCCTGAACTGATGCTTTACCAGTGACCAGTAAGAAACTCCAACCTGCTGCTGCGATTCGATCTGAGCCTTGGTCAGGCCGTTTGCAGGCGAACCGTTTCCTAATCCCTTTTCCTGCTCTGCTGTAGCTTTATCTTCCATAAATCAATTTAGGTTTATGCTGCCTTTTTCGTGAATGCGATTCTGGGATCAATGAATGAGTACATGATGTCAACAAGGAGAATTCCGACAACAGTCAGTGTTGATGTTAGCACAAGCTCTGCCATGATGATCGGATAGTCGCGGTCAAGGATCGCCTGGTAAGCAAGCTGGCCGATACCGGGAATCGAGAATATTGACTCGATTATGACGCTTCCGCCTACCATTGCAGGAAGCAGTCCGCCCATCAGAGTGATGATCGGGATCAGTGAATTTCTCAGGGCATGCTTGAGTATCACTTTCTTCTCGGAAAGTCCCTTCGCCCTCGCAGTCCTTATGTAATCCTGCCTGATGACCTCAAGCATAGAACTTCTCATCTGCCGTGAAGTGAACGCGAAGCTTGTGAGACTGAGAATGGTTACCGGAAGGAACATGTGCATGAACCTGTCGCTGATCTTTCCGAAAAATGAAAGCGTGTCAAAGTCCTCCGAACGAATACCCGCCGTAGGGAAGATCTTCAGGTATTCAACATTGCAGAGAAATACAATGGCAAGCGTTCCGACCCAGAAATTTGGAAGCGAGTATAGAATGAAAAGCATCACCGTCATCAGTCTGTCGGAAAATGAATACTGCCGCGCCGCGCTGTAGATGCCGATCGGAATTGCAACCATGTAGATCAGCAAATACGAAAGAAGGCTGATTGAAATTGAAACCGGGAGCCTCTCAAGTATCTTTTCGATGACAGGCCTGTTGTCTTTGAAGGAATTTCCGAAATCGCCCTGAAGCATGTTCTTCATCCATATAATGTACTGCATGTGAAGAGGCTTATCGAGTCCGAACTTCTTCTTGTAGAACTCCTTGGCCTGTTCCGTCATCAGATTCTTTGCATCTGATTTCTGAGCTTCCTGCGTTCTTCCGATCTTCATCTCGGTTGGATCTCCGGGAGCAAGCCTGCAAACGAGAAACGTGATCATGGTAATTACGATCAGCGTCGGAATGAAGAGAAGAATTCTCCTGATTACATATTCAGTCATGTTCTTTCAGATTTGTCAGATGATAAAAATGCCTGCCGCAGCGGGCGGCAGGCGGAATCCGCATTTCAGTTCTGTCAGTTCTTGTAACGCTGTGCCGATACCGGCGTCCACCATTCGTTAAGAAGCGGTGAATCCGGATATGTGTACCACCTTGCATTCCTGAACCTGTCGCTGTAAAGATACCTCGACGGCTCTGACCAAAGGAATGTGACCGGCTGATCGTTGTAAACTATTTCCTGCCACTTCTTCAGTATCTCGATTCTCTTTGCCTCGTCAAACTCAACCCTGTTCTGCTCTATGAGCTTGTCACTTTCCGGATTAATGTAGCTTATGAAGTTGCTTCCTTCTCCTTCAGACTGGCTTGAATGCCAGATCTGATAGGGATCTTCAGGCGTGACGCCGAGCTGCCATGCCGAGTAGCATGCATCAAATTCATGCTTCTTGGTCTTGGTGAGGAAAACAGACCATTCATATTCCTGAAGGTCTGCCTGAACGCCGATCTGCTTCAGCATCTCGATCACGATCAGCATTACGCGCTTCCTCTTGGGATTGTTGTTGTTGATGAATGTGAATTTGAAATCCGTCTTCTTTCCGTTTATCACCTTATCAAGCACACCGTCTCCGTCAGTGTCTTTCCAGCCGGCGTCCGCAAGCATTTTCTTTGCCTTCTCCTGATCGAATTGCATCTGCGGAAGGTTGTTGTTGTAATACTTGCTCTTCATGAATACAGGCGAATTGACAAGCGTACCCATACCGTAAACAACCTTGTCTATGATCGACTGCCTGTCAATTGCATAACCCAGTGCGGTCCTTACATTCTTGTCCGAAAATATAGGATGCTTGTTGTTCCATGCTATGAACACATAAGTTGGCTCAAGCACAAGTGCTTTCTTAAGCTGAAATTGTCCGGGATCCTTTACATTCTCCACAAAGTCACTTGGCTGAATGACAAACATGTAATCAACTTCCTTGTTCTTTGCGGCAACAACAGCCGCGTTCTGATCCTGTATGGTCTTGAACACAAGCTTGTCGGGATAGTTCGGGATCGCGGCCTTGTTCCAGTAATTATCATTTCTCTTTAGCGTGATGGATTGTCCCGTTTTCCAGTCATCGAGTTTGTACGGCCCGCTTCCGACCACATACTTGGGAGTCCTTGAAACTTCTTCAGAATTCAAAAACTCGGCATACTTTGCAAGTTCCGGATACTTTTTCGGATCCAGGTCTCTCTGTGCCGCCGAGATCATATCCCATGTGAACTTTTCATTTACATTGTCCTTGTCGAGAATATGCCTGGGAGTAATGTATATTCCGCCGAGACTGTAGATCGCCCTGAAGTACGGCTTTGACATTGTGAACTTCACCTTGTATTTGTCGCCGTCAACAAGTTCCACGCTCTTGAGATCTGCAAAGTAATTTCTCAATGCCTGTGCATCGGTGAACGGATTCATTATCGTCTTCACCGTGAAGATCAGGTCTTCTCCCGTGAGAGGAGTGCCGTCGGAGAACTTGACGTCCTTTCTGAGTGTGAATGTGTAGGTAAGATGATCGTCGCTTACAACCGGAAGCGAATCCGCAATCACCGGAAAGAGTTCATAGGTCTCCCTGTTAATGTCGAGCAGTGCATCGTATATGTAAATGTAAATTCCCTGAGCAGAAGCATCGTTCGTTACGGTTGGATTAAGTTTTTCGGCATCCGCCATTTCCTGTTTCACCACCCAGTCTCCGTTGACTGCATCTTTGCTGTCCTTCGGGATAAGTTCAGTGAATGAAAACGACGACTTCTTGCCTTCACCGTCTTTGCCTGATTCCGTCTGAGTGGTCTCCTTTTTTCTTCCGCATGATGATAGCAGTACGGCAAACATGAGTAAAGCAAGCGCCGCAAATTTTATTGGTCTCATTTTGTTGGTTTACGTTTTTGGATTTTAGAGCTTAATGCTCCTAACAGCATTATTCAAAATCATGTTCAAAATATTCAGTGGTCCTTCCAAGGCTGTCCTGCTGTGATGACAGCTTTGACTTCAAATTCCTGGCGCTGATCTTCTCCTGAAGTCTTCTTCTGAACTCCTCCGCGGCATTGTATCCGTAATGCTTGCAGAGATAATTCAGTGCTATCACTTCTGCTATCACTGTAATGTTCTTCCCCGGAAAGATCGGAAGCTTTATAAGCTCAGTGTCCACACCCGAAAGATTGATCGTACTGCTGTCGAGTCCTGTTCGTTCGTACGCCTTGTCCCTGTCCCAGTCCTCAAGTTCTACAACAACCTCGACCCTCTTCTGAAATCTGATCGCGCGTATTCCGAATATCATTCTCACATCGATCAAACCCAGGCCCCTTATCTCCATGATATGCTTCGAAAGAGCAGTGCC